>CADBRE010000022.1 GCA_902797005.1 uncultured Erysipelotrichaceae bacterium
GTAGTTAAAGGTGATAATTTGTATTCTATAGCTAATAAATATAATGTAACAGTTACTGATATTAAAAAGTTAAATAATTTAACTGACAATACTCTTAAAATAGGGCAAGTTCTAAAGATACCGGGAACTGAAAGCTATGCTACATATACTGTTAAGAAGGGTGATTCTTTGTGGAAAATAGCTAATCAGTATGGCGTTACAGTTAATGAACTTAAAGAAATTAATAATCTAAGTGGAACTCTTTTAACTATTGGACAGTCTTTGTTAATTCCTACTAAAGAATAGAATATATCTTAAGGATTTCATCAAATGATGAAGTCTTTTTGGCTTTAGAGTTGATGTTAAAAAGTTATGGCTATTTGATAAAATATAAGTTATAATTAATGTAGTAATTGGAGTGAGGTGTTTTTATGGATTACGAAAAATACTTAGTTAAAAAGGGAAAACTAGATTTATTATCATCTTTAAATGGTTTAAATAAGGAACTACTTGACAAAGCATTAAAAGATTCGGGAGTAGATAGTGTTGAAGAACTGAAGGAAGGGATTCTTGAAGAATTTGAGGCGACTTTAGATTTGTCTAAAGATGATATGTTTACAAGAATGTATTTTCAAAGATTACTCGAGCACGAGAATACTGCATGGATGTCTGCCTATAGTCAGGATATTGAAGACTTTTTAGTTTTTGTGTATGAAACTGAAGAACACTATTCATATTATATTCCTACTGAAATAAAGGAAATAATTATGAGAGTACTTGAATTTTAGTTTTGTAATTAGATTAGGAGGGATTAGGTTATGAAATGGGAAGATAGAACAGATACTTTTGATAGAAGAGATTGGAAAGACAAATATTTGGAAATATGTGAAGTTTTAGATGATAAGATTGAAGTTAATTTGTATTCACGAGCAGATATAAATAATTATGAAATATACGTTAGTTATGGTATTATGTATGGTATAGTATATGCTCATAGGGATAAAGCTGAAGCATTAAGAGAAGAGATTAAGAAAGTTATATATGATGATTATATGAAAAATAGTTATAGTGAAGATATGCCTACAGATGAGTTTATTAATTCTTTTGGCGAAAAATATGATATATGTATACCAAGTGATATTTTCTTTGATGAAGAAGCATTTATGAATAGAATGTTTGAATTAATGCGTAGTGTTGGTGAATATAGTAAGTTAATAGAAGAACTTGAGCAAAAAACTGGAAAGACTATAGATATTATGTAAATGAGCATGGCACATAATGTACCATGTTTTCTTATGGACATTAAACTCTTTATTTGATAAAATTGTAGTAGAATAAGAAGTAGGTGAAACGAGTGAGTACATTTTTGGATAAGTTTAATAATGGGGAGTATATTTCAAATAAACTATATATAGAAGCATTGAATAGTCAAGAAGTGCCTGTTTCATTTGATTTGGATAAATATAATGATGAAGTATTAGATAGAATTTATATTAAATATAAAGATTATTTTGATAATATGTATAAAGGGGTAGATGATAACATTCATTTGGATGAAGAACAAATAAAAGCTATTTTATCCGAAGAAGATTATTCATTAATCATAGCTGGAGCAGGAACAGGTAAAACAACAACTATGGCTGCTAAAGTAAAGTATTTAGTAGATATAAAAGGAGTAGATCCTAGTAAAATACTTGTAATGAGCTATACTAAAAAGGCAACTTTGGAATTAGAAAAGAGAATTGTTAATGACTTTAATATACCTGCTTTTGTTACTACTTTTCATTCTTTAGGATATACATACATTAAGAATATATTTATTAATAGAAAGTGTTTAATTGTAGATATTAATGAGAAAGAAAAGATATTCTATGATTATTTTAGTAATATGTTTAAGGATAAGTATGCCATTAAAGAAATTATGAATCTTTTTAGCACTATAAAGTTAAATAGAGACTGGGTGTTTGGGAATTTTTTTATAGAAAACTTTGAGAAATATAATACTTATGAAGAATTCTTTAAGGCTTATAAAGAATATAAGATGAATGAGGCTAAAAACATAGGTCTTGATAACGTAATTAATTCTTGGGTAGAGAATAGAATGAAACTAGATAATCCATTAACTATTAAAGGTGATTTTGTTAAATCAATAGGTGAAGCAATTATAGCTAATTATTTATTTAAACATGGTATTGCATATAATTATGAAGAAGTATATTCTGAAATAATGGACGATAGAAGTATTTATAAGCCTGATTTTACACTTGATTTAGCAGGTGAAAAAGTATATTTAGAATACTTTGGATTAGATGATGATAAATATAATAGAATTAAAGATAAGAAAGAAAAGTATCATATAGCAAATGGAAACAAGTATATTTTTATAGATAGGCTACCTTTAGATAGGCTTGAGACTATATTGGATTTTAAGTTAAGAGAAATGGGTTTTGTTTATAATGATAAGACTAATGAAGAAATATATGAACAAATACTTAATAATACCCCTCTAGGGCAAATATATCCTTTTAAGAATTTTATGTTTAAGTGTATTGAAAGCATAAAGAGTTCAGTTAAAAGGGAGAATTATCGTAATGTTGTAAAAGAATACTTGCTTTCTTTAGAAGGTACTGAAAAAGAAGAAGTTGATAGACAATTTAAGTATATTAATGATTTTTATTTGTTTTATCAAGATAAGTTATATGGGGCAGAAAATTATCAATTTGACTACTCAGATTTACTATATTATGCAATAAAGTATATTGAAAATGTGGGCATAAATAACAATTTAAATTTTGAATATATTATAATTGATGAATACCAGGATATTTCAAAAGATAAGTATGAACTTGCAAGAAAGACAGCCGATAGAACTAATGCTAAAGTATTTGCTGTTGGCGATGATTGGCAAAGCATATATGCGTTTAATGGCTCTAGGATAGATTATATATACAATTTTAGTAAATATTTTGAAGGCGCTAAAGAGTTTAAGATTAGTAAGACATATAGGAATAGTCAAGAACTAATAGATTATTCTGGTGACTTTATAATGAAAAATGAACATCAAATAAAAAAGGAACTTATCTCTAATAAGCATTTATCTAATCCTATAGTCTTTGTGTTTTATGATAGTACTAAAGGTATAAACATGATGAGTGAATCTAAATTTAATTATAAAGAATATGAGTGTTTGAAGAAAGTTATTATAAAAATTTATAATGAAAATCCTGAACATAATATATTAATACTAGGAAGGACTAATAAAATTATTAATGATTGTTTTAAAAGTGATAGCTTTATAGATGATTTAGGTACTAAGATAAAAATTGTTGGATATGATGATTTAGAACTAGAGGGTATGACAATGCATAAGTCAAAGGGTCTTACATTTGATGAAGTTATTTTAATAGGGCTAAACGATTCTTTTCCATCTAAAGAATATAATATGTTTTGGCTTGAAGGATTATTTAAAACTGATATACTTGATGAAGGAATTCCTTTTGCAGAAGAGAGAAGACTATTCTATGTAGCACTTACTAGAACTAAGAATCATGTGTATTTATTGGTGGATAAAAACGTTAATAAAAGAAGTGAATTTGTTGATGAAATAGCAAGAATTGTTAAAGATAAAAATGAAGTATTAATAAATTGAGGTGGTATAAATGTTTAGAGGAGATTACAATTTTTTTGATTATAAGTATAATATAGCTGGATATACAGGACAAGACTATGGAGGACTTGCACAAAACTTGTATTTGGTTATTTCATTAGTTTTGATGGTTACAATATTATTCTTATTAAGAAAGTCATCTAAAGAAAGAGTTAATAAGATTGTAAAAGTAACAGGAATATTTTTAGTTTTATTTTATATATTTAAAACTACTTGGGAGTCATATTATGATATTACTATTGGAGGAGCGTTTAATACAGGACTTCTTCCATTTGATACATGTTCTATCATTATGTGGGCTGCTTTGATATCAGGATTTAGTAAGGGCAAGATTAAAAGATATGTAGATTCTTGGATAGCTACTGGCAGTATAATTGGTGGTTTTGCAACAATGCTATTCTTAAATGCTTTTAAGTATTATCCATTCTTCTCATTTGGTGCATTTTACTCTATGATATGGCACTTTTTAATGGTGTTCTTAGGACTTTTGCTTATTGTTACTAATTATGTTGATATGAAGTATTCTACTGTTATTAAGGGTTATTTATTTCATCTTGTATTTTCTTTAATTGTTATTCCAATAGATTTTATATATAATTTTGATTTTATGCTTTATAAAGATTTAAGTGGTATCCCATTTTTTGAAGATATAGCAAGTAAGTTTACGAGTAATGGGCTTCAGTTTTTAAATCCAATTATGATGTTACTTCTTTATTTTGTTGCGTTTAGTCTAGTAATATTAATATCTATGGCAATAAAAAAACTTATCCATTTAAAAGATAAGCATTAATGAAGCTGAGGGCATATACCTGGTTCGGGTTCGTAGAAACAATGATTTTTGTATCTTCCTGCTAGATATTCGCCATACCAAGTGCTTTTACAGTTTTCTTCTGTTTTAGGAGAGTAGAAATATAGAGCATTAGTAGCTGGATAGTAATATTCCCCTTTTAGTACTCTTTTGGCTAAATCTCTTTCTTTTGTAGTAGCTCCTTTATTAAATAAGGAGCTTTTTATTCCTGAAAATTGATTCTTTTGATATATAACATCAGTGATACTTCTTAGGTCTTTAAAGTCTTGACAGTCAGCAATCGCGCGGTTAACAATTACATTTCCAACCATGAGCATTCCAAGGTCTCCTTCAGCCAGTGCTTCTGCTCTCATAAGTCTAGCACAAAGATCAAGTTCTTTAGAAGAATAGTTAATTAGCATAATCTCACCTAAAGTATTATATGTTTTTACAAAATTATCTTTACAAAAAGCTTAATACTATGGTAAAATATTATTTGCCGTAGGGGTATCATATAATGGTAGTATTAACGTCTCCAAAACGTTCCGTCCGGGTTCGAATCCTGGTACCCCTGCCATTTATGATTGTTACTTCAACTTTGGAGTTTTAATATTTTTTTGGAGGTCTATATGCAAGATAAAATTAATAATATTAGAGAAAAAGAATTAATTTTTCTAGATAATGATGGAAAATGCTATTCTACTGCAGATGAAACAGTTTTAGCTAATTTCGAAATAAGCCAGTTTAGAAGTATGCTACAAATGATGTCTTTGAATCCAAATTTGTCTCAGGAGGATTTTCAATCCGCTTTAAGTGATCCTGTTTTTAGAACAGTATTGTCACACTTAGTTCAAAATAATCAAAAAGAATATGAAGATAAAAGAGGAATTACGAGATAATACATTAGATTCTTCTGGCATTATTAATATTAAACATTAGATTATTTGCCTATTTAACTGATAGTAATATCAGTATTTTTTATAATTTATTTCAAATATTACTATTAAAATTTTAACTGTTACAATCTATATTTATTTATAAAATACCTATCAATCATTTAATTTTTTTATGTGCCAAGCAAAATCTGATTTTATTTCAACTAATGCAATTTTAAAAGAATGAAAAGCTATAAATCCCAAGGCTATGTTTTCTTCTTTTTTCCATTTTCTATAAATGGAGTCTTTTAGATTTCTATCACAGGATGCTATAGCAATCGCCTGTTCCTTAGTTATGTAACCTCTTTTTATTGTTTCATATTTAATTTCATCCATCTTCTTCACCTTTTAAAATATAATTATTATATCATGAATTAAGTAAATAAAAAAAGAATCCTGAATAATCAGGATTTTATTTTGCATTTGTTAGTATTTCTTCTGAAATAGTATTTGCTTTTTCTTTTAGTTCATCAACAAGATTTTCAAATTCATATAGGCCTTTTTTCTTAGTGTAATTCATAAGTTTAGTTATTTTCTTACTTACTTTTTTTGCTTGTCTTTTAGCATTTTTGAATTCATTTTCTGCATCTAGTCTAGCTAGTTCTATTTCGATTTCATCAAGCTTTCTTTCTACATATCTTTTTACGTCTTTCTTAGATATGTTTGATAGCTTGTTTTTCATTTCAGAAATTGAATCTTTAATAAGCTCTCTTGTTTCGCTACCTTTTCTAGGAGCAAATAGTAAACCAAGCGTTCCTCCAATTAGTGTTCCTAGTCCTAATGCTGTTGCTATTTTTACTCTTTCTTTTTTCATTTCATCACCTATTTTAATTATACTACTTATAGGAGCAAAAAAGTAGGCGAAAGTTGTAACTTGATAATATTTTACACGTAATATATAAGTAGGGTTGGTGTTTATGATTGATTATTTGATGAGTTTGAATCCTGTTTTACTTGCTTTTATTGCGTGTCTTTTCACTTATGCTTTTACAGCATTAGGAGCAGCAGTTGTTATATTTTTTAAGAATGTTAATAGAAATGTTATGGATGCAATGCTTGGGTTTGCAGCTGGTGTTATGATTAGTGCTTCGTTTTGGTCTTTGCTTTCACCAGGAATTGAGATGGCTGATAGTCAAGGCAAAATAGCTTGGTTAGTCGCGTCTATCGGATTTATAGCAGGTGGTTTAATTCTTTTTATAGGTGATAAAGTTTGTAATTTGCTTATGGATAGAATGAAGAGTAGTAATAAAAGTGGTTTTAAGAGAAGTTTAATGCTTATATTTAGCATAACTCTTCATAATATTCCTGAAGGGCTAGCTGTTGGTGTTGCTTTTGGGGCTTTAGCTAGTGGGATGACTGAAGCAGCACTTTTGTCGGCTATAGTTCTTGCTTTTGGAATTGGACTTCAAAACTTTCCAGAGGGATCTGCTGTTTCTCTTCCTCTTAGAAGGGAAGGGTTATCTAGAGGTAAATCGTTCTTTTACGGTCAACTCAGTGGAGTTGTTGAGCCTATCGCGGGTGTGGTTGGTGCAATAATGGTTAGTAAAATGCAAAGTATACTTCCGTTCTTCCTATGTTTTGCAGCCGGGGCCATGATATATGTAGTAGTAGAAGAGTTGATTCCTGAAAGTCAAAGTAATGAAAGAAAGGATTTAATGGCTTTGTTTACATTAGTTGGATTTACTGTTATGATGATACTTGATGTAGCTTTAGGGTAGTTTTTACTATCCTTTTTTTAATATTTATGATATCCTAAATATGGTGATAATATGAAATGTTTAGTAACAGGAGCTTCTTCTGGTATTGGTAAAGATATGTGTAAAGTCCTTAGTAAAATGGGGCATGAAGTAATTATGGTTTCTTCTGATGAAGATAAACTTAAAAAGGCATTCAAAGCTGTCAAGGGCTATAATACGCTTGCTGTTGACTTATCAACTAATGAAGGAGCCAATAAAGTTATAGAATTAATTAGGAAAGAAAAGCCTGAGATTGTTATAAATGATGCTGGATTTGGTGCTTTTGGGTTTTATGATGAAGTTAGTTTAGATAGAGAGATGGAAATGGTAAGTGTAAATGTTTTGGCACTTCACAAAATTACTAAAGCGTGTTTAGAGTATATGGGTGAAAACAATTATATATTAAATGTTGCATCAATCGCTGGTTTAATGCCTGGTGGTCCGCTTCTTTCAACTTATTATGCTACTAAAAGCTATGTAAGAAGTTATACTCTTGGAATATACGAAGAGCTTAAAAAGAAAAATAGTAAAGTTAATATTTCTGTATTATGTCCAGGGCCAGTAGATACTAATTTTAATAAAGTTGCAGGAGGTTTATTTAGCATAAGCTCTTTAAGTAGTGATTATGTATCTAAATACGCAATAGAAAAGATGTTTAAGAAGAAACTAATCATTATTCCTGGTTTTTCGGTTAAAATGGGATATTTCTTTCAAAGATTCGTTCCTACTAAACTACTCTTATCTATGATGTTTAAGGTACAACATAAAAAAAGAAATGGTTGATTATCTAGAAGTATTAATGTAAAATAAAACTGGAGGGTATAGAAATGGCAAGAGATAGAAGAGATGGAAAGGTTGTAAAAGATTCAGATCCGATGCATAAGATTATGCTTCACATTATGCCTAAAAGGTGTGATAGTGATGTATATATTAATCAAAAGTTTGATGTAACTGAGTTAGTTAAATATTATGAGAAAAAGAAAAAGGATGATCCTGATTTAACATATTTTCATTTATTTGTAGCAATGATTGTTAAGGTTTTATATAATAAGCCTTATTTGAATAGATTTATTATTAATAAGACTATGTATGAAAGAAATAAAGTACAAGTGGCTTATACAGGAAAGATTAATTATAAAGATGAGTCTAAAGAAGTTTTATCTGTTATTGATTTTGATAAGGATGATACATTAAATGAAGTCAAAGATAAAGTTTTAGCTTCAGTAAAAAAGGTTAGAAATACTAAGGAAGAAGTAACTGGTACGAATGATGTTATGGAATTTGTGGCTAAGTTTCCTAAGTTTATAATTGCTTTAATAGTTAAAGTAGTTAAGTTTATGGATAATCATGATTTACTTCCTGCTTCTTTAAGAGAAGATAATCTATATTATAGTAGTATTATTGTTTCTAATTTGGGCAGTATTAAAGGTGGAGCAATATATCATCATTTAACTGATTTTGGTACTAGTTCTATACTTGCAACTATTGGTGAGATTAAAAAGGAAAAAGTTATAATGCCTGATGGTAAAGAAGAAGTTCGTGATATGTGCGAATTTGGTATTAACTTAGACGAAAGAATTGCTGATGGTGTTTACTTTATAAGGGCTGCTCAGATGATGCAAGATATATTACTTCATCCTGAAACTCTAGAAGATAAAGTAGGAGAAAAGTTAGCAGATAAAGTAAAACTTAAATATTAAAAAAAGAAAGCCTGGTTTAAATTGCCAAGCTTTTTAGTTTATTCAATTTCAATTGATTTTTTAGATTCTTTTTCTTCTGTTTTAGGAACTGATATTTTTAAGATACCATTTTTAAATTCAGCTTTGATATCTTCATGATTTACATCACCAATATAGAATTGTCTTTTAAATGAACCATAAACTCTTTCGCGTTTAATATAGCGTTTGTCAGTTTCTTCAGTTTCCTTATTTCTTGTTGCTTCTACAGTAAGGTATCCATCTTCAACATCAATCTTAATGTCTTCTTTATTAAATCCTGGAACGTCAATTACTACGTTGTATTTACCTTCTTTCTCATAAATATCACAGTTCATGTTCATTAATTTGTTATCAGTTTCGACATCATCGAAGAAATCATCTAAATAAAATCTTCCTGGTAATAAACTCATAATCTCGTCTCCTTACATTGTTAATATTACCACTTTAATTAGCACTTGTCAAGAGTGAGTGCTAACTATTTTTATTTTATGTAAACTTATGTATAAATATACTTGTATATAATATCTTTTAAGGTAAATAATACTTGTGGAGAGTGATTAATGTGGAAGAAGTTCCTAATATAATTTCAACTGAAGATCTATTTTTAATTAGAGATGTTTTAGTTAAAGAACATTTATTTTGTAAGAAGATACATATGTATAAAGATAATGATACTGATGAATTAAAAGATTATTTAGATAAGGTTTTTAAGTGTCATAAGGATAACATTATAAGTATTATGAAACTTTTGGATTAGGAGGATATATGCCGCGAATAATAAATGAGGAAAAAAGTGTTAATAGTTTTGAATTTAATGAAAGAGATATTTTAAATGAAATTTTTATTAGTGATAATTATCTTTCTATTATTTATACGACTTTAATAAGTAAGGTAAGTAACAAGTTTTTGAAAGATAAGTTTAATGAGATATTAAGCAGTATTAAATGCGAAGAAAATGAATGCCTTAATATTATGTTTAGAAATGGGTGGGTAAGCTATAATACTGCACTTGAAGGAGATATCAGTACTGTTTTAAAGGAAGCTAAGAACTTTTTAGAAGAGTTATAGCTTTTTCTTTTGTTATATGGTAAAATCAAATTGGAGGTAAAAATTATGGAATTAAAAGGAAGTCAAACTGAAAAGAATTTAATGGCTGCATTTGCTGGAGAGAGTCAAGCAAGAAACAAATATACTTTCTATGCATCTCAGGCTAAGAAAGATGGCTATGAACAAATAGCTGCTATATTTGAAGAAAGCGCTAATAATGAAAAGGAACATGCTAAGATGTGGTTTAAAGCATTGCATGGTGGAAAAGTTCCTTCAACTAAAGAGAATCTTGTTGATGCTGCAAATGGTGAAAACTATGAACATACAGAGATGTATAAAGAATTCGCTAGAGTAGCTAGAGAAGAAGGATTTGAAGATATAGCTGTGCTTTTTGACGGTGTTGGTAAAATTGAAGAACATCATGAAAAAAGATTCTTAAAGTTACTTAAGAATCTAGAAGATAACCTTGTGTTTGAAAGCGAAGAAGAAACTATTTGGATTTGTAGAAACTGTGGTCATGTTTATAGAAGTAAAGAAGCTGTTGAAGTTTGTCCAGTTTGTAAACATGGAAAAGCTTATCAAGAGAGACTTGCAACTAATTATTAAGAGTAGAAATACTCTTTTTTTCTATTTTAAGGCGCATAAAAACCAGGTTGCCCTGGCCTCTATGCTTGAACATATTTGTGAATATTTATTCCCTTTCGGGAACAAGTTAATCATACTATACTTTTTTCTAAAAGTAAAGCATTATTTTAAAAAAAGTTATAAAAATTGCATTTTAGGTATAAAAAAACTCCAAAATGGAGATTATTATTTAGATGGCGCCCGATGCAGGACTCGAACCTGCGACCTAACGGTTAACAGCCGTGCGCTCTACCGACTGAGCTAATCGGGCAACTACATGAATAATTTTATAATATTGAAGGGATTTTGTCAACTATAAAAATACACTTTTTTCCAAAAATTTGAAAAATCTTTGTGTTATAGCCCGTACAATAGGCACTTCTATACATATTATACTCCAGAAGGGGGAAAATTATGTATTTTGATGAAAGAGAAAATGAAATAGATTATACTAATTATTCTAATGAAGTAAATAGTGTAGAAAAGAATTATACTCAGAATGATTATAAGAAGTGGGATAATGATTTTAAAGTAGATATTGAAAATTTAAATATCAATAACTTTAATAATAGAGAAAGTGTTAATGATTTATATACCGCTAAAGAAGGACTTAATAAAGGTAATATGTTTAGGAATCTTTTTAATCCATATAAAAGTTATGTTTATAAGGTTGTAGTTAATGGTAAAAAAGATGAGTTACTTTTAAAAATACAAGAACTTACTTTTAAAGTTGTAGATCTTAATCTTTATTTAGATATAAATCCTGCTGATAAGAATATGTATAATGAATTTAAGAAAGCAGTAGAAGAGCTTAAAGCTAATAAAGATTTGTATGAGAAAAACTATGGGCCTTTGTGTGTAACAGAAACACTATATTATGATGATTATATGTGGAGTAAAAATCCTTGGCCTTGGATGAGTGAAGGAGGCAAGAAGTAATGTTTAAATATGAAAAGATGCTTGAGTATCCTGTAAATATTAAGAAAAAGGATTTAAGAATGGCTAAACTTATGTGTGACCAACTGGGCGGCGCTAATGGGGAACTATCTGCTTCACTTAGATATATGTGTCAAAGATATACAATGCCTGACGAAAAGGGTAGTAGCCTTTTGACGGATATTGCTAATGAAGAACTTAGTCATTTTGAAATGATACAGGTTATGATAAGCCAGCTAGTTAAAGATGCTTCTTTGGAAGAAATGAAAGAGGCAGGACTTGATACTTATTATGTAGGTCATAAAAGAGGCGTTTACCCAATGAACTCTAATGGTGTACCTTATACTGCTGCTTATATTGAAGTTAGTGGAAATCCAATGGTTGATTTAATGGAAGACATGGCTGCAGAAGAAAAGGCTAGAGCTACATATGAAAACCTAATGGATATGACTAAAGATCAAGATTTATTAGCACCTCTTAGTTTTTTAAGACAAAGAGAAGTTGTTCACTTTAATAGATTTAAAGAATTATACGAAGAATACAAGAGAAAGGGAATGTAACCTTTCTTTTTACATATCTTTTTTTATTATTTTTAAGTCTATAATTATAAAGGCAATAGAGTATAATAAGCACACTATTAATCCTGAATGTGCAGTTATACTTGTATTATAGATTAGATTGGTTTCTAATATGCTGGCGATATCTTCAAAGAAAGTATAGTCTAGGTAAGGTAGAAATGTATACTCTACTAAAGTGTATCCTCTTGAAAGAAGCATATTTGTAAAAGTTAAAGAGAATAAATAAACTATTATACTTATAAATGTTGTTAAGTTACTTGCATTTGTAATAAGGCATAAAGTAAAAGTAAATATGTTCATAAATAGCAATGGTATGATATATTTTGAAATTAAGCACAGGTATTTAAATATTGAGAATGGTTCTA
>CADBRE010000023.1 GCA_902797005.1 uncultured Erysipelotrichaceae bacterium
TACTTCTTTAGGAAGTTTTTCACTTGTCATAACATATGGTGGGTTACTTATTAAGATATCATAGTTTTTGTCTTTTAAGTTCTTAAATAAATCGCTTTTAACTATTTTTACATTAAGATTTAATTCATTCTTGTTTTGCTTTGCCACTTTTAAAGCTTTACTTGAAATATCAGAAAGTGTTATATCTAAAGATGGATTCTCAGCTTTTAAAGTTAATCCTATGCAACCAGTTCCTGTACACATATCTAAAACTTTTGCATTTTTTAGATTATATTTTTCAATATATTTTAGTGTTTTTTCTATTAAGTATTCTGTTTCATATCTAGGTATTAATGTATTTTCATTAACATTTATTTTTCTTCCGTAAAAGTCCACATAACCTATTAAGTACTGAATGGGGTAACCTTTTTCAAGCTTTTTTATATTCTTTTTATTTAGCTTTCCTAACTTTTTTAGTTCTTCTATTTCTAGTTTGCCAATATTATAAGTTTCCATCGCCATTCGCACTCATTTTTAGTCTTTGATCTTCTGTTATTAAAGCTTCTATAACTTCTTCTAAGTTTCCTTCCATAACTTTGTCTAGATGCATTATAGTAAAGTTAATTCTATGGTCAGTTAATCTATTTTGTGGATAGTTATAAGTTCTTATCTTTTCAGCACGGTCTCCAGTACCAATTTTGCTTTTTCTATCAGCACCGAGAGCTTCTTCTTGTTCTTTTAGTTTCAAGTCATATAGACGAGATTTTAGTATGGTTAAAGCTCTTTCTTTATTCTTTATTTGGCTTCTTTCAACCTGGCAATATACCATTAATCCAGTAGGTATATGCGTTACTCTTACAGCAGAGTCAGTCGTATTAACGCATTGTCCTCCAGCGCCTGATGAACGACACACATCTATTTTTAGGTCTTTTTCAAGCAATTCTACTTCTACATCTTCTGCTTCAGGCATTACAAGTACTGTTGCAGTTGAAGTATGAACTCTTCCTTGAGATTCAGTTGCAGGAACCCTTTGTACACGGTGTGAACCACTTTCATACTTTAGTTTAGAATATACGTTATCTCCAGATAATATACATTCTAGATTAGAATAACCACCTGATTCTCCAGGAACTTCATTAGTGATTTCAATCTTCCACCCCATTTTTTCAGCATATTTTGAGTACATTCTGAATAAATCACCAGCAAAGATGTTTGCTTCATCACCACCAGCAGCTCCTCTTATTTCCATGATAACGTTTTTGTCATCATTAGGGTCTTTTGGTAGTAATAATACTTTTAATTCTTCTTCTAATCTAGTCTTTGCTTCATTTAAAGTTTCTAACTCTTCGTGCGCAAATTCGGCCATTTCTGGGTCCTTTGTCATTTCATGTGCAGCTTCAATGTCATCTAATGTACGAGCATATTCTTTATATTTAATTACTGTTTCTTCTAAAGATGTTTTTTCTTTTGATAACTCTTTCATTTTTTTGAAGTCATTATATACTTCAGGTTTAGTTAATTCTTCAGTTAAAAAATTGTATCTTTCTTCTATTAATTTTAATCTATCTATCATTTTTTCTTTCCTTTCTCTAATTAATTATTAAATATATTAACTAGCTAAAGGTCAGCTTCGCTTTCTTCATCAATTACAACAAGGTCTTTATATTCATCTTCTGCTTCATCATCGTCAATATCCCTTGTTTCATCAATGTACATATCTTCTTCTGCTTCTGTTTCATCTTCAACATTATTAATTTCTGTATCTTCTTCATCTTCATCTTCTAAGTCAGAAAGTTCGATTTTAGATGTGTGATTTTCTCTTAAATCCCAATATCCTTTGTCTAGTCCTATAAATCTTTTTTCAGTTGAAAGTAAAGTAAAGAAATCAGCGATATAGTCATCTTTAACTCTCTGATCCAAATTCATTACATCACAAACACCATTAAAAAGATCAATAAGTTTCATCTTTTTACCTTTTTCTTTAAGTATAGCGTAAGCAACATCATCATATGACATTGTTTCTAATTGTTCTTCAGTTACAGATTTTAATTTCATTATAATCATTCCTTTTCCACTAAAATTATACTTATATTTTAAAATATTTCAAGTACTTTCTTAATCTTTTTTATTATATTCACAAGTTTTTAAAATATATAGGCTTTTTACTTATAATTTTTTCTTTTTTACGAATAATAATAACATGAAAAAGATTATTTTGATATATAAAATTATTGCTTTTATCTTTATATCCCTAATTTTACTATTGCTAGGGCTTTATTTGTATGCTCTTATAACGCCAAAAATGAATATTAAGAATACTAATAGAATTGTAATGTTAGATAATAAAGGGGAGACATTTTATCAAAATACAGCCACTAATTCATGGGTTAATTTACAAGATATAAGCGAACACGCGATTAATGGGATTGTTGCAACCGAAGATAAAAACTTTTGGAATCATAGGGGATTTGATTATTTGAGGATTATTAAAGCATTATATATGGATATAAAAAGCGGTGATTTTGAACAAGGTGCTTCTACAATATCACAGCAGTATATTAAGAATCTTTTTTTAACATTTGATAAGACGTGGGAAAGGAAGATAGAAGAAGCATATTTAACTTTTGAATTAGAAGTACATTATTCTAAGGAAGAAATTCTGGAAGGATATTTAAATACTATTAACTATGGAGCAGGAAACTACGGGATAGAAGAAGCTAGTATGTATTATTTTAATAAACATGCTAGAGATCTAACTTTATCTGAAGCTTCAATAATCGTAGGTATACCTAAAAATCCAACTTATTATAATCCTATATATTATTTTGAAAACGCTAAAGAGAGGCAAGCTGTTGTTTTAGACGCAATGGTTAGCAATGAATATATTACTGAAGATGAGGCTAGTGAAGCTTACAATACAGATTTAGAGTTTTATGGAAAAAAACAAAACAACTATATAGTAAGTGCAGAATACTACAAAGATGCTGTTATGGAAGAGCTAAATAGTATAAAAGAAATACCAAAATCATTGATAGAAACTGGTGGATTAATTGTTTATACTCATTTAAATAGTAATACACAAGAAGGACTAGAAAAAATTGTGAGTGAAGAAATGGATAGAACTGATGACTTGCAAGTCGGAGTTATGATAAGAGATCCAAAGACCGGAAATGTTGTTGCTTTAATTGGAGGCAAAAATTATAATGAAAGCCAATTTAATAGAGTTACTCAAGCTAAGAGGCAAGTGGGTTCTACATTTAAGCCAATTCTTTATTATGCTGCTTTAGAGAATGGTGTTACAGCTTCTTCTACTTTTACTAGTGAAGCAACAAGTTTTTCTTTAGGCAATAAGGAAATATATACACCCGCCAATTATGGCAACAGATATCCCAATAAAGCAATAACTATGGCTGAAGCAATCGCGCTTTCGGATAATATCTACGCAGTTAAAACTCATTTATTTTTAGGCACTAATATTCTTAGAGATACTGCAAAAAGAATGGGAATTAATGAAGCTATAGAAAGCACTACTTCTTTAGCTCTTGGTACACAGGAATTAACTATGCTTGATTTTTCAAATGCATTGAATACTTTAGCTAATTATGGAATTAAAAATGATGCACATTTTATTAGTAAAGTTACGGATTTGGATGGAAATATTATTTATGAGGAAAAATATGATGAAGAAACTGTTCTAGATAAAAGATATGTATATATTTTAAATGATTTAATGACTAAGACATATAATTATGATTATATTGATTATGCTTCTCCAACTCTTCTTTCTGTTAAAGGTCTTTTTGAGAAAAAGTATGCTGCTAAATCTGGAACTACTAATACAGATTACTGGGTTGTAGGATATAATCCTGAAAGTTTAGTACTTGTATGGAACGGGTTTGATGATAATAAAAACATTGATGATGTGCCTAATAAGATAACTAAACGTATATGGGCAAGGGCAATTGAGATGTATAATGAAGAAAAAGATGAGTCTTGGTATGATATCCCTAGTGGAGTAACTGCATCTTTTGTCAACCCTATAAATGGAAGTACAACAGACTTATCTATTAAGGATGTTCTTTATTATGTAAGAGGGAGTGAACCGACATATTTGCCTGATAAGGTAATAGATTAAAATAAAACTTGAAACTATTTTTGTTTCAAGTTTTAATCTTTTTTTATTTTTATAATAATTTGATACATATCATTAAAGTCAAATTCTTCAGTATCAACAATAAATCCCATGTCTTCTATTTTTCTAATTTGATCACGAGCATAACCGATTGCTTTACTTAAGCTTTTTTCTTGAAATCCAGTTTCATCAGAACTTGGAGATGTCTCTTCTGTATCAATTTCATTTGTATTATTAACTGGCATTTCTTCAAATTGTAGATTTGTACTTTCACCAGTTTGATTATTTCTAAACTCTTCAATTAAGCTATTTGTAGTTTTTTCTTCTGCTACGCTTTCTGTTGGACTAACAAAGTCAAAACTCATTATTTCGGGTTCTATTTCTTGAAATGGATTAATTGCCAAATCATTTGTGCTTTCTTTTACATTGCTTTCATTAGTTTTAGATGATGGCTCATTAACTTCTAATGTCTCTTCTGGTTTTAGTAACATATCTATATCGTTTGGTTTATTAGAAGCAAATATATCTTGTGCATTTGCCTTTATCTCATCAACATTTACATTATATGATTGAGATACTGGTTCTGCATTGATTTGTGTGTTTCTGCCAAGTAATTTGTTGATTTCTTCATCCGTTTGTCTTACCGTTAATCTTTCATTCATTATTCTATTTAGCATCATGATTTGCATGTTAGTGTCAGTTATGCTCAAAAGACTTCTTGCATGTCTTTCGCTTATTTTATTGTTTAGTAAAGCATCTTTTACTGGAATTGAAAGGTTAAGTAGTCTTAATTTATTTGCAACTGCAGATTGGGATACACCCATTCTTTTAGCTAAATCTTCTTGAGTTAAATATCCCATGTCTAAGATTTTTTTATAAGATTGTGCTTCTTCAATTGCAGTTAAATCTTTTCTTTGCAAGTTTTCAACTAATGCAACTTCTGCACTTTGTCTATCATCCATTTCAACAATAATAGCAGGGACAGTTGAAAGTCCAGCCATCTGAGAAGCTTTATATCTTCTTTCACCAGCTATGATTTCAAATTTATCTCCTAATCTTCTAAGTACTAGTGGTTGAATTACACCATGCATTTTTATTGATTCAGATAATTCTTTTAGTTCTTCTTCATTAAAGGTTAAACGTGGTTGAAACCTATTTGGAACAATTTCATCTATTCTAACGTTTATTATTTCTTTATTAGCTTCATTCACTTAAATCAGCCCCTTATCTTTTTATTCTATTTATATTCTACTTTATTTTGTCAATTTTTTCAAGTCTTTTATTATCTTTGAATACTCTCTTGGAAATATTTTGTCTGTTTTTGTAGTTTTTTTGATCTTTAGAATACTTCTATTTGAGTTTTCGATAGGTAAGTGATATGTAATTGTATCTTCTAAATAGCTTCCTAATTGTTTTAATTTGTTTTTAGACATTTCTAGTTCTTCTTCAAAATGTGATTTTAATGGTAAGAAATACCCATTAATCTTTAAAGCTGGAACTTCTAATTCGGTCAATACCATTAAATTAGCTACGGCACGACAAGTAACAACATCAAAAGATTCTCTATGTTTTTTTGAAAAGTCTTCAGCTCGTTCATTTACTATCTTTACATTGTTAATATTTAATTTTTCTTTTACAATTTTCAGAAAGCCACATTTCTTAGCATTAGATTCTACTAATGTTAAACTTGCATTAGGTAAGGCTAGGGCTAATACCATTCCCGGAAATCCTGCACCTGTACCTATATCAAGTATTGATTGTGCTTCTTTTATTTCGTCTATTTTTAATAAATATAAGCAATCAAAGAAATGTTTTAAATAAATATCTTCATCACTTGTGATAGCAGTTAGATTAAATTTTTCATTATATTCTTTTAATAAATCTTTATAAGAATCTAGTTTTTTTATTGTTTCTTCACTTAAAGCAATATCTATCTTATTTAGTTCAATTATGAACTGTTCTTTATTCATAAGGATACTCCTTCTTTAGATATACTAATAACATTGTTATATCAGAAGGGTTAACACCGCTTATTCTTGATGCTTGCCCAATTGTTAGTGGTCTAACTTGTTCAAATTTTTGTCTTGCTTCTGTTGCTATGTTTCTTACTTTAGAATAGTCTATATCTGTAGGTATTTTCTTGTTTTCTAGATTTAACATCTTTTCTACTTCTTTTTCAGTTTTTTCTATGTATCCAGCATATTTTACGCTTATTTCAACTTGTTCTTTTGCTTTTTTATCAAATGTTTTTCCTAATAGTTTTTCTATGTCGTCTATTGTGATTTCTGGTCTCTTTAATAGTTCCAACGCTACTATTCTTCCAGTTAGGATACTAGATCCTTTTGATGATAAATATTCATTATTTTCTTTTGTTGCTTCAATTTTAGTATTTTCTAGTTCTTCTTTTAATTCATCAATTGCCTTTAATTTATTTTGAAAAATTTCATATTTTTCATCTGTTATTAATCCAGCTTTTCTTCCATATTCAGTTAATCTTATATCTGCATTGTCATGTCTTAATAATAGTCTAAACTCTGCACGAGATGTTAGAAGTCTATAAGGCTCGGTTATTCCTTTATTTATTAAATCATCAACAAGAACTCCTATATAAGCTTCATTTCTTTTTAAGATTAATGGTTCTTTATTTTCAAGAGCTAGTGCTGCATTTATACCAGCTATCAATCCTTGCGCAGCTGCTTCTTCATATCCACTTGTACCATTAATTTGACCAGCAGTATATAAACCTTTAATTTTCTTAGTTTCTAAAGTCATTTTTAGTTCAGTTGAATCTATAGCATCATATTCTATCGCATATCCATATTTAACTATTTTTGCATTGTGAAGACCATCCATAGTATGGACTAATTTCTCTTGAAGTTCTTCAGGCATCGTAGTTGAAAAGCCACCTACGTATATTTCATCTCCGCCTTTTCTTTCAGGTTCAAGGAATATTTGATGTCTATCTTTGTCTCTAAACTTAACAACTTTATCTTCAATTGATGGACAATATCTAGGGCCAATACCTACAATTAGTCCACTATAAAGAGCGCATTTATCTAAGTTATCAAGTATTATTTTATGTGTTTCTTCATTAGTGTAAGTTAGATAGCATGATTCTTGCTTGTCTATTTCGTATGTAGGCTCATAGAAATTTGAAAAAGTTAATAACTCTTCATCGCCTTTTTCCTCATGAGTTTCACTATAATCTATAGAACTTTTTAATACTCTTGGAGGTGTTCCTGTTTTAAGTCTTCTCATAATTAAGCCATGTTCTTGCATACTTTCGCTTAAATATAAAGATGGTTTTTCTCCGTGTGGACCGCCTTTATGTTTTTCATGACCTCTTAAAATATCTGCATTTAAGTATGTACCTGTAGTTATTATAACTTTTTTAGATAGTATTCTTTCTCCTGATTCAGTTATTACTCCCTTGATTTCATTATCTTCTACAATAATTTCTTTAACTAAATCTTCTTTTAAATCTAAGTTTTGCGTATTTTTTAAAGTTTTAAGCATGTTTTCAGGATAAGTTGTTTTATCTGCTTGACATCTTAAACTTCTTACACCTGGTCCTTTTTTTGAATTAAGCATTTTTATTTGTAAATGAGATTTATCAGCATTTTGGCCCATTTCTCCACCTAATGCGTCTATTTCTCTTACTACTATACCTTTTGCTGATCCACCTATTGATGGGTTGCAAGGCATGTCCGCTATATTGTTAAAATTACCAGTTATTAAAAGTGTCTTATGACCAATTCTAGCAGTTGCTAATGATGCTTCACATCCTGCATGTCCTCCACCTATAACTATTACTTCATACATATTTTTCACCTTCTTATTTTCCTAAACAGAACTTAGAGAATATTTCATCAAGTAGTTCATCTTTATATGAATCACCAGTTAGTTCTCCTAAAAGTTCCCATAATCTTTGTATGTCAATTTGCACTAAGTCGACAGGAGTACCTAATTTGTTTGAATTATATATTTCTTTAGTTAATGATATTGCATTTTTTACAATTGAAATTTGTCTAGCATTAGACAAGTAAGTATAATCTCCCGAATCAATTTGCTGTAAATTGAACATCTTATTTATTTCTTCATAAATATTATTTATGCCTTCATTATTTTTAAACGAAGTTTTAATTATATTAAAATCTTTTAACTTTTCTATTTCTATTTTTTGCTCTAAGTCATTCTTATTTACTAAAGCAATTACTTTTTTATCTTGTAGTGATTTAATTATTTCTTCATCTTCTTCAGTTAAATGGCGGCTACCATCAAATATTGCTATTATAAGGTCAGCTTCTTCAATGATCTTTTTGCTTTTTTCTACACCGATTTGTTCTACTATATTATCAGTTTCCCTAATTCCAGCCGTGTCGATTAAATTTAATGTTATGCCATTCAATATAATTTTTCCTTCAACTATATCTCTTGTTGTTCCTTCTATATCTGTAACTATAGCTTTTTCTTCATCAAGTAGCTTGTTTAATAATGAACTTTTTCCTACATTTGGCTTACCAATTATTCCAACCTTTATACCATCTTTAATCATTTTACCAATATTGCTTTGTTTTAAAATCTTTTGTAGTTCGTCTTGTATTTCTTTAATGCTTGTGTCTAATAATTCATTAGTATAAACAATTGCGTCTTCATATTCAGGATAATCTATGTTAACTTCTATATTTGCAATAATATTTAAGAGCTTATCTCTAAGATTCTTTATTAATCTTGATATCTCACCTGTAGCACCTTTAATTCCCATTTTTCTTGATGACTCATTCTTTGCTTCAATTAAATCACTTATTGATTCAGCTTCAATTAAGTCTTTTTTACCATTTAAGAATGCTCGTTTTATAAATTCACCAGGTTCGGCTAATCTACATCCATGAGTTAATAATAGCTCTAGTATTTTATTAGTACAAGCTATTCCACCATGAGAGTTTATTTCCACAACATCTTCACCAGTATAAGATTTTGGAGAATGGAAAACGCTTACTAATACTTCATCAATAGTTTCTTCATTATCCATAATAAAACCATAGTTAATGGTAAACCCTTTAACTTTTGTTAGGTCTTTACCTTTAAAAATAGAATTGACTACCTCAATAGCTTTAGATCCACTTACTTTAATTATATTAATAGCACTTACACCTACTGATGTTGCTATTGCCGCAATTGTGTCTTCCATATATATTCCCGCCTTTCTTCTATGAGATTATACCACTTTAGGTTAAATGTGTCTAGAAATTATTTCCCGGGAAATAAAAAAGTAGCATTTTGTAAGCTACTTGTTATCTTTTTCTTTATATCTAATAACTACACGACGATTTGGTTCTTCACCCTCACTTATAGTTTCAATGTATTCAAACTTTTGTAATGCATTGTGAACAATTCTTCTTTGGAATGAATTCATAGGATCAAGTTTAATATCTACTTTAGTTAATGTTACTTGTCTAGCTAATTTTTTAACATCTCTTTCTAAGAAATAGTTTTGTTTTTCTTTATAATTCTCTATGTCAAGTATAATATTTACTTTTAAACCAAGTTGAGCATTTATGCAATATCTAATATACTTTTGAATTGAATCTAATATTCGACCATTCTTTCCTATCAATATGGCATTGTTATTTGAATGAACAGTATAATAGATTTGAGAACCTCTTACTTTTTTTTCAATTTGTCCTTCAAGATTAAATCCTTTTAAAATATTTTCAAGTATTTGTTTACCTAAGTCTGCAATGTCTGAAATCTTTACTATTTCAAGAACCGTTTTCTTTCCTGAAAATAATCCACCTTTTTCTTCACTTGTTTTAAATAGAATATCTTCTTCTGTACATTCTAGTTCAACTAAAGCTGTTTTTAATAAATCCTCTTTATTTTTTCCTTTGTAAACATACTTTTCCATTACTTCCACTTCCTTTTTCTAATTATCTTTTCTTTCTTTTAATTTTTTAAGAACTATGTTTTGTAATATTGCAAATACACTAGTAGCTATCCAATAAAGTCCAATACCTACATTTAATGTAAATGACATAAATGTTATAAATACTACCATCATTGTACTCATCATTTTTGTTTGTGATTCTTGCTCAGGACTTACTGAAGCTGCTTGAGTATTCTTAAATGAGAAGTATGTAGATAGCCCAATTGCTATTACAACTACAATATAGTACCATTTTCCTGATGTTATTGCTTGCCATGGTGTTGTTCCTAAATATAATCCAAAAGTTGTTTCTTCTAGTATTACTGGTATTCTTTGAATTGCCTCTAAAAAGGCAAAGAATAAAGGTAATTGTATAAGTGATACTAAACATCCTGATGCAGGTTTAATATTATATTTTTTATATATCAACATCATTTCTTGTGATTTTTGCATCATTGACTCTTGATCAGTACGATTTGCATATTTTTTTTCTAATCTTTGAAGTTCGGGATTAGCTTTTTTCATATTTTCAGACATGTCTATTGTCTTTTTGCTTAAAGGTAATACTAATAGTCTTAAAAGAACACCTAGAAGCATTATTGCTATTCCGTAGTCTTTAATTAGTTTTCCAACTTTTACAATTATCCAAGCTAAAGGCTTAACAAATATGTTAGTCCAAAGTCCTTCATATCCTCCAGATTGAATAGTAAGGTTTTCACATTGAGGAAGTGAATCAAGATCAATTTCATTATTATTATATATTTCTATTCTTTCTTGTTTAGTTGGCCTACAAAGAATGTTTTTTGTATAAGTTGCTTTACTTTCCTCATCTCTAAATGTTTTAGTACATCCTGTAGTTAATAGTGTCGCTACTAAAACTATAGCTATAATTTTCTTTGCATTTTTCATTATTTTTCTCCTTTTATTTGTTTAATAAGTATTTCTTTTAAATCTTCGTAAGATGCATCTACTGCGTCTTTCCTAATTATTATAACATACTTTCTGTTTAAGTCTATTCTATTTTTCATTAATATATCCTTAACTCTTCGTTTAATCCTATTTCTTATATGTGCTTTACCAAGTTTTTTGCTTACTGACACACAATACTTATTAAATATGGTATCGCTTTCTATATTATATATAATATAAAATTTAGATACTGTCTTTTTACCAGTTTTAACAATTTGTGCTATTTCATCACTTTTTTTTATTATAAATTGCTTATTCATACATTTCACCTCTGAAGTTATGCTAATATTGTACACTAAAATAAATAAAAAAACTAGATTCCTCTAGTTATTTATTTACTAAATTTTTTCTTCCTTTAGCTCTTCTAGCCTTTAGAATGTTTGCACTTCTAGAAAGGAAACCTTGTTTTTTAGCTTTAGTATTTTTCTTTTGAACAACAGGTGTTTTTTTCATTTTTCTTCCTCCTTCAAATAATTCAATTTTTCACTTGACTTAATTGATTATAAAACATAGAATAGTATTTGTCAATTATTTATTCACTTATTAACATCAATTGTGGATAAAGTTATAAACATGTTGACAACAAAAATGTTGATAATGTGGATAACTTGGTTAAACCCTTGTAAAATAAGGATTTATGTGTTGACAACCAGTGGATAAACTATGTGGATAATAAAAAAATTAAAATTTTACTTTGAAAATAGAATAAAAAGGGTTAAAATATTGTTAACAAGTCAAAATTATGTAGTGGGGTGATTCTATGGACGGAGTAAATATATGGCAAAACTTTTTAAATCAAATTAATGACAAAGTCAGTAGTCTCTCTTTTAATACATGGTTTAATAGCTTAAAACTTTTAGCAATTAATGATGAAGAAATAATTCTTGCTGATCCTGGTAAAGCTATTAAAGATCAATTAACTATTTATTATAAGGAACTAATTGATGAGACTTTATTAGAGCTTACAGGAAAAACTTATAAACTAATATTTAAAGATGAAAATACTTATGTACCACCTGAAAGGACAAATGTTAATAATAATTCAGTTATCAACAATGTAGAAATAGATAAAAAGAGAATTGATAATTATAAAACTAATTTAAATCCTAAATACACATTTGATAATTTTGTTGTTGGTGAAGCTAATCGATATGCTTTTAGTAGCTCACTTGCAGTTGCACAAAATCCTGGAAAGCTTTACAATCCATTATTTATTTATGGTAAAAGTGGACTAGGTAAAACACATTTAATGCATGCGATAGGTAATTATATTACTGCAAACTCTGATTTAAAGGTATTATATACTGATGCAGATACATTTATGAATGAGTTTGTTAAAATGACTAGGGATACTGGTGATAAAGACCAAAACTTAAGTTATATAGAACTGTTTAAGAGTAAGTATAGAGATATAGATGTACTTATGATTGATGAAATTCAATTCTTAGGAAGTGCGACAGCAACGCAGCAAGAGTTTACCAATACTTTTAATAGTTTATATTATAATGATAAACAAATAATTATATGTTCAGATAGAAGTGTTAATGACTTAAAAATGTTTGAGGATAGACTTAGGACTAGATTTAACTGGGGACTTAAAGCTATTATTAACGTTCCTGAATATGATTTAAAAGTAAAAATTATAAAGAATAAAATAAAAGAAGTTGATGAAAGCTTAGATTTATCTGATGAAATTATTGATTTTATAGCATCAAACTGTGGAAGTGATGTTAGAAATCTTGAAGGGTCTGTTAGAAGATTACAAGCTTATGCAGCAATTATGAACATAAAACTTTATGATTTACAAACAGCTATAGAAGCACTTGATGAATACGCAAATGGAAGAGGAACATTTACAGATAATTCAATAGGTAAAATAATGAATATAGTAGCTAATTACTTTAATTTATCAACAGATGATTTAACTGGTAAACGAAGGAGTAAAGAAATAGCTAATGCTAGAATGATAGCTATGTATTTATGTAAATTGTTAACTGAAGAAACTCTTGAAAGAATTGGACTTGAGTTTGGTGGAAGAGATCATTCAACAGTTATACACGCTTGTGAAAAAATTGGAGATGACATTAAAACAAATAGTGAGCTAGAGAAGATAATTTCAGAGTTAAAAGTAAAGATGAGTGAATAAGTTGTGGAAAACTTTACTTTATTAACAATGTAAAATAGTGTTTAAACCCAGTAATTTCGGAGGTTTACATTAATTATCCACATTATCCACGCCTATAATAAAAATATATATATTAATAATAAAAGGAGGAAAATATATGAAATTAAAAATTAATAGAAATATTTTATTAGAAAATTTAAATAATGTAGGAAGGGCATTATCAACAAGGAATATAATTCCTATTATAAATGGTATTTTATTTGAACTAAGTGAAGAAGGACTTAACTTAACAGCTACTGATAATGAAATAACAATAAGATCTTTTATCAAAAGAGAAGATATCAAAGAAATCGAGTCAACTGGTAGTGTTGTTATTTACGGAAGGTTTATATTAGATATATTAAGAAAACTATCAAGTGAAGATGTAGATATAGAGGAAATTGATGGATGTAAAGTTGTCATTTCAACTCCAACTAGTAATTATAGTTTAAATACATTTAATGTAATGGATTATCCAATTATTAAAATGGATACTAATGAGGATTCAATAAAGTTAACAGCTGGTAATTTTAAGGAAATTGTTAATCAGACTGTATTTGCTACTAGTACTCAAGAAAGCAAACCTTTACTAACAGGTATTAACCTTAAGATTATTGGAGACAGGTTGGAATGTGTTGCTACTGACTCATATAGATTAGCTAAGAAAAGTGTTTTATTTAGTTTAATGGGTTCTAAAAATGTTAATTTAGTTATACCTGCTAGAAATATAAATGAATTTGTTAAGTTAATTGATAATGATGAGTTAGAAATTGAATTATATGCATTTTCAAATAGAGTTTTATTTAAATATGAAAACTTATTATTCCAATCAAGTTTATTAAATGGTACTTATCCTAATACTGATACACTAGTGCCTACTGATTTTGAAACTATTTATAGAGTAAATGTTAATGAATTCTATAATGCAATGGATAGGGCTTCTATACTTGCTCAAGCAAAAGATAAAAATATTGTTTCTTTAGAATCAAAAGGGAATAAACTTGTATTAACTTCTAGTTCTGTTGAAATTGGTAAAATTGAAGAAGAAATAGATTATGAAACTGTTAAGGGAGATAATATTAGAATTTCATTCAGTGTTAAATATATGATGGAAGCTTTAAGAAGCTTTACTGGTAAGGAAGTTAATATCTACTTTAATGGAGAAATAAAACCTATTATAATAAGAGAAAATGATAATGGTGATTTATTACAATTAATTCTACCTATTAAAACATACTAAAAACTTATAAAATTGGTCAAAAACTGGCCAATTTTTAATTTTGTCATTATTTTCGACATTATTCGACAAATTTTGCACTTTCTGTGTGCTAGTATATCGTCCTTGAAAGGAGGGTTTAGGGTATGGATTATAGAATTAATAATAAAACACTAGCAATTATTCCAAGTGGTGAGCACAAAAGTAAAGTTTTAGAGAAAAAGAGGAATTATGAGATTGATACAACTACTTTTAGAGTAATAGAAGACTCATGTGAATACTTTGGTCAAAGCTATGCTTCTAGAGTTAAAGGATCATTCAATTATATTAAAGTTAAATATAA
>CADBRE010000024.1 GCA_902797005.1 uncultured Erysipelotrichaceae bacterium
GCTTTACCTAAAGTACCAGTAGGATATCCGCCTTTTCCTTTAATTCCATTATTATAGATGTATACTCCTTCGTTTCTTATTTCTATATTAACTAAAGTTTTAGGATTTTTAACATCTACTTTAATATTACTAACATTCTTTAAAATATATCCTCCTACTTCTCTAGAAAGATCCATACTATTGATAGGAAAGGATTTATCAGAACGGTTAGTTTCCACTTTGAATGTATCGCCTTCACTAACTAAAGTTCTAGCTATTTCTTTTATAGTATTTACTTCCTTTTCTTCAGTAAAGTAACAGATATCTATTTCATGAATGCCAAATACATTCTTAAGTCTATTAATAGCTTCTTCAGTATCATCTACTTCTATAAACATTCTATAGTAGTCTTTTTTTATAATAGGATTTAGTCCAGATAAAGCAGTTTCTATATTATTTGATAATGTATTTATAAAGAAACTTCTATTATCTTTCTTAGTTGTTAATTCTCCATATTTAATCATTATTAATTTTTTCATATTTTCACTTCCATTTGTGCTTATTTTGTGCTTATTTTATTTTTCCTTCATATTTATCAGCTAGAATATAATCGTTCTCAGCAAGATAATAATAATATAAACCTTAATTACTTAAATCCTCATCTTTCATATCATTTATAAATCTATCGAAATCAGATTCAAAAAGTTTATCTTGCACTATTCTATATTTTTCAAACTCAGACAAAGCAAAAGCTTCTGCCACTTTGTGTGAAACACTTCCAGGATTATCTAAAACATCTCTATCATTAAACTGCAAAAATACATCTAATTTGCTTTTCCAGTCTTCCATAGTCATCGGAATATGTCTTTTGGCTTGGTCTTCTGCATAATCTAAATACATAGTAACTATTCTCTCTAAAGATTTTAATTCAGCTTTTGTTAAATAGTTTTTAGCTACTACTACATCAGACTTAAGAATCTTACCATCAGGAGAGTTTTTCCAACTAGTTAATCCCATATGCTCTTTTTCGTGATTTGCGCGGTTTACTATTACTTCTGCAGCAGTGTTCCTATGAACAGCATAGTGCATTTTATTTTGTACAGTTTTAAAGAACTCTTTTGTAACTGGAGAAGCTATATTATAGTCTAAACTAGTAGAGTAAATATCAGTTATCTTTTGATAAAAGTTTCTTTCGCTGATTCTGATTTCTCTAATTTCCTCAAGTAATTCATCAAAGTAATTCTCATTTAAGAAAGTGCCATTTTTAAGTCTTTCCTTATCTAAAACATATCCTTTAATAGAATATTGCTTTAAAATATTAATAGCCCATAATCTAAAGTCTATAGCTCTTTTACTATTTACTTTGAAACCTACTGCTATAATTGCATCGAGATTATAGTATTTAGTATTATAGTTCTTTCCATCTTCAGCAGTATGTAAGAAATCCTTACATACTGAATTTTCTATAAGTTCTTTTCTATCAAACAAATCCCTTAAATGCATAGTAATGTTGTTTCTAGTAGTTCCAAATAACTCTGCCATTAACTTTTGACTTAGCCAAACAGATTCTTCATCTACTATAACTTCAATAGACTTTTCTTTATTTTGCTTAGTAAATATTAAAAACTCAGCAGTACTATTTCTTATTTGTAATTTTTGCATAATTACCTCCTATTTAAGCAATAAATCATTATATGTATTCTTAAAAGCTAATATAAACTTATCTATTTCTTCTTTAGTTGTATAAGGGCTTATGCTCACTCTAATACTTGTTGAATTCACATCTTTATCACTATAAATAGCTTTAAGTACTGTGCTTTCTTCATTAGAGGAACAAGCTGTAGTGGTACTTATATATACTTCGTATTTTTCAAGAGCTCTTACAAATGTCTCGCTTTTTATTTTAACTAAGCTTAGATTAAGTATCTGAGGAACGCATATGTTATTAGAATTAATGTGAACAGGCATATCTTTTAAAGAATCTTTTAAATAATCATTTAATTTCTCACATTTAGATATATTGTCTTCTAAGTTTTCAGTTGCTATTCTTATTGCTTTAGAAAAGCTAACTATTAAAGGAAGTGCTGGCGTTCCACCTCTAAATGGACAGTTGTCAGTTAGTCCATATATTAAAGGCTCGATTGCAAGAGATTGCTTCTTGTAAAGAATACCTATTCCTTTAGGAGCATATATCTTGTGAGAAGAAAATGATGCTAGATCAACGTCTTCTAAAGATACTTTAGTTTTACCAAGGGCTTGTGTCATATCACTATGGAATATTACTCTAGGATTCTTTTTATTTATAGCTTGTCTAATAGTCTTTAAAGGAGCCTTATACCCTACTTCTGAATTAACCGCACATATGCTTATTAATATTGTGTCTTCTCTTATTAAATCTTCTAAAGCATTTATGTCAACTTGACCGTTTTCCATTAAAGGACAGTAACTAATTTCAAAACCTACGCTTTCCAAAAAATCCATAGTTTCAAGTATGCTTTTATGTTCTAGTTTAGTTGTAATAATGTGTTTGCCTCTTACCTTGTATTTAAAAGCTACTCCTTTTATTGCAGTTGCATTACTTTCGCTAGCTCCACTGGTATAAATAATTTCATTAAAGTTGCATCCTAAACAAGATGCTATCTGCTTAGTAGCTTTAAGCATTAAATCTTTACTTTTAACTCCAAGATTATGAAGAGAGTTAGCATTTCCTATATACTCCATTGTTGTTTTATTGTATGAATCCAAGATTTCAGGAAGTACAGGTGTAGTTGCACTATAGTCTAGATATACCATAATTACATCTCCTGAAGAACTGTAAGCATTACTGGTTTGCTATCTGTCTTCTTATATATCATTGTTCCTATTTCTTCTCTAATATCATTTCTTATCTTTTGATAATCAGCATATTTACTTCCATGAGTATTATTCTTAATTATTTCAGTAGCTTTAGCTTTAATTTCACCAGCTAAATTACCGCCTTCACTAGCATCTATAAATCCTCTAGTTACTATTTCAGGGCCATTAATTATTCTCTTAGTTTTCTTATCAATAGTCGCACTTATTAAAATTAAGCCATTAGTAGAAAGCATCTCTCTATCTTTAAGTACAAGCTCACCTACATCTTGAGATGATTTTCCATCTATTAAAACATCATCAACGTCTATGTGTTCTCCCTTATCTACAAGCTCTCCATCAATAAATGAAACCGTGTCACCATTTTCTTTAAGTATAATGTTGTCTTTATTCATACCTACTTCTAAAGCTAAATCGGCATTTCCTACTTGATAACGATATTCTCCTTTAATAGGCATATAGTATTTAGGATTGAATAGTTTTATCATTAACATTAAATCTTCACTTGAAGCATGTAGTCTAACACTTTTACTTTTAGGAACTTCATATATACTAGCGCCTCTAACTGCAATCTCATTCTTTAAATGCACCGCTGTAAGCTCGATTGAATCATATGTTGGATCAGCAAAACATATAGAGTCAGTAGGTAGTAAAGTTACAAACTTATCGTATCCATTTACTATTCTAGATAAATTATAATAAGGAGCTTCTCTATCATTATTTACAAGTATAATTGAGTCTTTATCTCTTAAATTAGATAAATCTCCTATAACACTTTTATCTATATTTAAATAACCTTCTCTTGTAGCCATGTCAACTATAGATTGTAAGTATTTACCCATTATAACAGCTTTTCTCTTTGTACCTTTTATTGCATCAAATATATTTTGCATTGTTAAAAGATGTAAAGGTAAAACACTAAAGATTATTCTTCCTTCAGCTTTTTCTACTACATTCTTAAAGTATCCTGACAAATTATGATTAGGTGCACTAAAGCCTTCTTTCTCAGCAAACACACTTTCATTCATTAAAAGTAGTACACCTTGTTTACCAATATAAGCCAGTTTACCTAAATCCATGTCATAGTGTCCATTCATAGTTGGATCTATTACATAGTCAGCCATATATACAATCGCACCATTTTCAGTATTGATTGAATATCCAACTGTTTCTGGAGCTGAGTGACTTACACTGAAAGGAAATACACTAAACTCTTTAAAATCAATCTTTCTGTGTGCTTTAATAATATGCATATTCTTAATTGTTACACCAGCAGCCGCACATTCTATATCTATAACTTTAGATGCATAGTTAGTTGCAAAAACATGAACATCTGGAATGGCTTTAATTAAATCAGTCAAACTTCCTATATTCTCATAATGAGCATGTGATATAAATACACCTACTATTCTCTTTCTATTCTTAATTAAATAATCAAAATCAGGAATAATATAATCTATTCCATTCATTTTCTCCCCAGCATATTTAAGACCACAGTCAAACACTAGTATTCTACTACCAATTTCTACAATATATAGATTCTTACCATTTTCATTTAGTCCACCAAGACTAAAAACCTTTATCTTACTCATAAATCTTCCTCCTTCACTATATTTACAAATTAATTATAAAGTTTCTTTGGCTTATTAAATGATACCATAAATCCCCTAAATTATCAAGAGAAAAATAAACAAATATGTATTTTATAAAATACAGCATAAAGTAAAAAAAGAAAGCATTATGCCTTCAATTTAATAATATAAGCATTTATGCTCTACTTGAATATTTTCCATCAGAAGTAGTTACTATAATCTCTTCCCCTTCTTCAATAAATAGAGGAACTTTTAATGAATATCCAGTTTCAATAGTTGCGTCTTTTAAAGCACCAGATGTGGTGTTACCTTTAACAGCCATTTCTGTTTCTACAACTTTATAACTAACTTTTTCAGGTAAAGTAATACCAATTACTTCTCCATTAAAGTTCATTACTTCAACAACTAACCCTTCTTTTAAAAACTTAATTTCATCTTTCAATTGATTCTTATTAAGTTCTAATTGATCATAGCTTTCATTATCCATAAATACATATGTATCGCCACTATTGTATAGATATGATAAAGCTCTTTTTTCTACATTAGCTTTTTCCATTTTAATTCCAGCATTAAATGTTATCTCTTGTGTAGTTTGTGTTCTTAAGTTCTTAAGTTTAGTTCTAACAAATGCACTACCTTTACCAGGTTTTACATGTTGAAACTCTACTACTTGATAAACATTACCTTCATATAAAATAGTCATTCCATTCTTAATATCATTAACATTAAACATTTACTAAGCCGCCTTTCTTTCTTTATGAAGAGTTGTCTTATTACATCTAGGACAATGTTTTTTAACTTCTAACTTGCCTTCAGTATTCTTTTTATTTTTACTTGTTAAATAATTGATTTCTTTACAAACAGTACATTGTAAAGCTACTCCTTCTCTATTTTCTTTCTTTGCCATTTTCTCGCCTCCCTTTGACTGACGTTAGTATTATACCAAACCTTTTTCAACCTTGCAAGGCCTATTGACTCAAAAATATCTATATTTTAGGAAAAAACTAGCAAAAAGC
>CADBRE010000025.1 GCA_902797005.1 uncultured Erysipelotrichaceae bacterium
ACGGACATGGTAATAATTTATTATCAGGCATGTTCTACACACTCCTAGTTATAGCTTATCTACCAACTCAATCATTCTAACTCTATCCGTATTATATGGTAAATGCTTATTTATATAGAATTTTAATTGTTCCTTGATACCCATTTCTTCTAAAGAAGAAAATTTAAGATTATAATAATCAGATACCTGTTGCAAGTCATTCTTAACTACATCATATTTATTAGGGTTAATGTCTAAAACTGCAGTATATTTATATAGCACTTAAATCAACTCCTTCTCTATCAGCTAAATCAATAATCTGAGATTGGCAATCTTCTAGTTTTTCATATAAGGAAAGAAGGTAAATATCATCTTTTCTTTTTCTTTCTTCATTAATAAATGTCATATTTAGTCTATTACTAATATATAACATCTTTATTAAATCTTTCATTACTTATCAGTTCCTTTAATGCTCTCCGAAAGTTTGCAATAAATATCACAGTAAGTATCATCAAAGTAGTCATCAACTTTTTCTAAAAACCAAGGTTGAGTGGCTACTGTTTTATCACAATCAAAGTATCTCCAGTTATCTCCGCCCACTCTAGCATGAACCATTAGAACATCTTTTCTGCCTACGTACTTATTGAATGTACTGAATTGACGGTTTATAGATTTTTTCTTTCTTTTGATGGCGTATTTTAAGTTTTTGCGGAACTTACCATGTATCTTGTTCCACAGAACTTTACCACCTTTGATATACTTCTTGTTTTTCTTTTCTGTTGCAGTTGAGTATTCATGGAATAAGGCATTGACTTTATATAATGGTCGCGCACTGATTAGGCTCTTACATTCATCTACCTCTACGTCACTAAAATCTTCTTTGATTAGTTCTTCCTCAGACATTAAACGGTATCCTCTTAGTCTAGGAATGTCAATGTTATTCTTTTCGGCAAGACTTTCTAATCTTTCAATGTTAGTATATGCGTATAAATCCATATCTATCGCCCCTTTCTCCTTTAGTATAGCACTTCCTTGGGGCAAAGTCAACAAAAAAAGGGAGGAAAATTCCTCCCTTATTTTAGCTCATGGGGTATTTCTAGTACCTTATTATATATACTAGTCACTACTCCATTACCTCCTAGATTATGATATGCTATATACATATTAGATATATTTTCTAGTTCTTCTATTTTTATTTTTCCTTTTGTTGAAAAATGGTTATATGCTTGAACTATTCTATCTCTTAATACTGCTCTTATGCCATTTTTAATGGCTTCTGATTCTTTTCTCTCCTTTTCTTTATCATCTTCATGCTTTTTTATTTTTAGTCCTACATATCCTACTATTATTGTCATTAGTCCTTGTAATACTAAAGTTAAACTCATTTTATCACTTCCTGCCAAAATGTACGCATATTAATCTTAAGTTATCTACATAGATGGTTTCTAATGCTTTTTCTACAACATCCTCATTGTTAGTAGCATCACCATCTTCTACTATTCTTTCTGCTTCTTTGTTGGCTGGTGTTATTGAATATGTTACTCCATCATAATCTATATAAAACTCTCCACCTAAAAGGTTTACTGGAACATTACTTAGCCTACTATCAGTTATTACCTTTGGTAGTGGTCTATTTTTATCTAATAGTTCTATATCTACTTCACTATCGTTCTTTGTTAAGTAGTATTCACCATACATATAATACTTACCATCTACTTCTTTTATTATTAGTAGCTCAAAATCTAAGTCTACTGGCTTTCTTATAGGCTCTACTAAAGGTCTATACTCCTCATATACTTTAGGTTCTGGTGTAGGCTCAGGTGTGGGTGTAGGTGTTGGTGTAGGTTCAGGCGTTGGAGTTGGCTCTGGCGTAGGTGTAGGTTCAGGAGTTGGCGTAGGTTCAGGAGTTGGTTCAGGAGTAGGCTCTGGAGTTGGTGGAGGTTCTACTTTATTAAAGTTTATTGTTATAGGTACTGAATCTCCTATTTTTCCTTTTTCTTCATGCGAACCTGTATATGTAATATTTATTGTTGAGCGAGGATTATTTATTTCCTGTATAAGTCCTCTAACTGTATTCTTAGCATCATCTACATCTGCCCAACTATTACCACTATTCTCGTGCCATCCAATTGCTACATATGGCTGGTCATAATTAGAATTATTATTAGGTTCATTAAACACATAACCAAATATTCCTTTTGGGTCTTTAGACCAAGCTGAATATGTATGTGTTATACCTTCCCCTTCTCCTGTTGATGTAAAGAATACTACATCTTTAGATATTCCTGTATACCACTTAAATACTCTATTATCTTTAATATTCTTGCCTACTATATCTGTTCTTCCACCAAGGAAATATTCATAACTTTTATCTTTTAGCATGGAAGTTACTCTCCAATTTTCTAATGAATCAGTTATTGTAGCTAAATATTTATCACCAACTGCAGCTCCACCTTCAGTTCCTTCCTTTGCAGAATTAACTGCATTTGCCCATATATTTAGTATAGACTCTCTATTATCAGTACTATTATATGCAAATGTTGTTAATATATGTTTAGCTAATTGTGTATATTGAGCATCAGTTAAATTGTCAAAATCAGTAACTTCAATTAGACCACTTAGCTTTACATTCTCATTAAAATATGCCTTTACTGCTTCTTGTTCATCAGTTGGTAATGGTCTATTATGATAACCTTTATATTCGTCTAAGCATCTATCACTAATAATAGCATATTCTTCACTAGTTAGATTTTCAAAGTCTTTATATACTATATTTTTTAGATAATTTTCATAATAGAACTTAGCTAGACTTTTCATTGCAGGCTCATCTTTTACATCAACTCCGTGAGTGCTGCCATTTTCATATACCTTATAAGAATTTGCCGAATCTATATTTGAATGGAAGATTATATTCTCTGTATCTATATCTAAAGTGCTATTATCTACGGCTACATTGCCATAAAAGTTAATATCTTTTGCGCTTATACTACCTTTTCCACTAGGATAATTAAAATAAGTACCAGTAGTTGGTGCGTAGAATGTTAAATCTTTATCAGTAATTATATTAGCACCTACACTAATCATACCCTTATAATCTTTATCATAATCCGC
>CADBRE010000026.1 GCA_902797005.1 uncultured Erysipelotrichaceae bacterium
TCTTATATTATACAACAAGACATAATAAAAACCTATAAAGCAGGTCTCTCTTTTTTTTAGAGTCCACTTTATAGGTTACATTTTATTAGATGTATCTATTTCTTTATTATTATTCATTTTTTTGATAAAATAGTGTTGGTGAAGAAAATGAAAATTAGAGTTGGAGTTAGTAATAGACATGTTCATTTAAGTCCAGATGATTTTGAAAAACTTTTTGGAAATATTGATTTTTATAGTATTAGAGATTTATCACAAGGTGGAGAGTTTGCTTCTAATTTAACACTTACAATAAGAACAGAAAAGGGAAGTATCGAGAATGTTAGAGTAGTTGGGCCCTTAAGAAATCATACGCAAGTAGAGATTAGCAAAACTGATGCTTATAAATTAAGAATTAATCCACCAGTTAAAATGAGCGGAGACTTTGATGGGGCTTTAGATATTATGTTAAGTTCTGGTATTGGTGAAGTTTTAGTCAAAGAAGCTTGTATACTAGCAAATAGGCATATTCATTGTAAGACTAGTGAGCTATCTAAGTATAATTTATACGATGGTAAAGTTGTTAGGGTTAAAGTCCTAGGCCTTCGTGGTGGTATACTTGATAATGTAATTGTTAAAGCTAAAGAAAGTTTTAATTTAGAAATGCATATTGATACAGATGAAGCTAATGCATTTGGTTTAAATAATGGTGATTTAGTTGAAATATTGGAGGAAGAATAATGGATAAAGATGTTAAATTATTTTTAGAAAATGCAAAAAGTGAGTTAAGTGATTACAGGAGGTCACTTTGACTACGATAAGAAAATAGAAGAAATCAGTTTAAGAGAGGAAGAATCTCAAAAGGAAGATTTTTGGAATAGAAAAGATTCTAGTGAGCTTTTATCTGAACTTGCTTCATTAAAGAATAGTGTTAAATTATTTGAAGAAGTAAATAGTGATATTGAAGATCTTGAAGTTGCTATTGAACTAAATATTGAAGAGGAAATTAATGATTTAGTTAGTAAGATAGAAAAAAGTTTAGATAAACTAAAATTAAGCGTGTTATTAAATGGTGAGTTTGATAGTAATAATGCTTACATAGAAATACATAGTGGGGCAGGTGGAACAGAAAGTAACGACTGGGCTGATATGCTTAAGAGGATGTATTTAAGATTCTTTGAAAAGAATGGATACAAAGTTGATATTATTAGTGAACAACCAGGTGAAGAAGTTGGTATCAAAGGTATTATATTAAATGTTAAGAAAGAAAATGCTTTTGGTATGCTAAAAGGCGAAACTGGGGTTCATAGACTTGTTAGAATTAGTCCGTTTGACGCTAATAAGAGAAGGCATACTTCATTTGCTTCTGTACTTGTAACTCCTGAAATTAATACTAAAATTGAAGTAAATATAAAAGAAGAAGACTTAAAAATAGATGTTTATAGAAGTAGTGGAGCAGGTGGGCAAAGTGTTAATACTACAGATTCTGCAGTTAGAATTACACATTTACCTACTGGAATAGTTGTTACTTGTCAAAATGAAAGAAGTCAGATAAAAAATAAAGAAAAGGCTATGGAGATTTTGAAGGGTAAGCTTTATTTGCTAGAGAAAGAGACTATAGATGAAAAAATTAACTCCTTAAAAGGAGCTGTTATGGATGTTAATTTTGGAAGTCAAATTAGGAATTATTTTCTAGAGCCTTATAAACTTGTTAAAGATTTAAGAACTGGATATGAAACAAGTGATGCTGATGGGGTGTTAGACGGAGATATAGAAGATTTTTTAGAAAGCTATTTAAAATATTAGCTTTCTATTTTTTCTATTATTCTGTTTGCTATATAGGAATACCCTTCCAAAGATGGAAAAGCATTATTAGTTCTTGGTAAATATGAGCTATTATTAATAAATCCTTCATTAATATCTACATAATGCACATTATCGGTTTCTAAATCATAAAACTTTTTGTCAATATAATCAAATAGGGCAGTTATACCTTCTTTATTATTTTCACTAATACTCATTGGGCTATAATAACCAATTATGTATATAGGGCTTTTAGTTAGTTTTTTTATTTCTTTAAGAAGGCTTTCTAAGTCTTTAAGCATATCATCTATAAATATATAGTTTTGTTTATTATTTATATTGTTGTTACTTCTAATTTTACTAAATAATTCTTCACTTCCTATTGATATTGTAATAATACTTGATTCTTTTATAAGTCTAGGCAAGTAATTTGATTCATTTTTAGTGTTTGTTATTAAAGATGTTAAATCTTTTATTCTTAAATCTTCATCGATATAATCTTTATTCATAGTTATATCTTGGTATTTGCTTTTTAAACTATCATAAACGTAGTCCACATATGAAGTGCTATATGTATCAAATGGGGTATGTCCTTTAGCTAAGGCATCTCCTAATGCTAAATATGTGTACTTTTCTTTATATGTTAAGAAGTAGATAAGTATTAAAAGTGGCACTGCAAGAAAAAATATTATAAGTTTTTTCTTCATGAAATCACCTATAATATTTTTATTCAATTATTTCTAAATTAGCACCAACTGCTGTTAGTTTTTCAACAATGTCTTCATATCCTCTTAATAATAAAGGAATGTTGTCTAAGATTGTTTCTCCTTTTGCTATCAAACCTGCTAGTACTAAAGCAGCACCTCCACGAAGATCTGGTATATATAGCTCTTTGCCTTCTAAATTAGTAGGGCCTTCAATTGTTAGTAAATTACCATTTGCATCTGTTTTTGCACCCATTTCGTTTAATAATCCTGCGCTTACAAATCTAGATTCGTAAATAGTTTCTGTTATTGTACTTGTTCCTTCAGCCTGAGTTAATAGGACTGTAAATGTTTGCTGAACATCTGTTGGGAAGCCTGGAAATACTTGTGTAGTTACATTTGTCGCTTTGGGATGTTCACATTTTGATATTATTATTTCTCCATTTTTTACTATAAAGTCAGCGCCTACATCTTTAAGTTTAATAATCACCGCTTCTATATGATCTTTTATTATACCTTTTATATGTAAATCTTTACCAATTAAAGCACCTAAAATCACATATGTACTCGCTTCAATTCTGTCCGGGAATACTTCTGTTACACCATTATCTAAATTATCGTTTCCATCTATTACAATAGTGCTTGTTCCTGCACCTGTTATATTGCATCCCATACTTATTAAGAATGAAGCTACATTTACTATTTCAGGTTCACGAGCTGCATTTTCTATTATTGTTTGTCCCTTAGCACCCGCTGCTGCTAACATTAAGTTTATAGTTGCGCCAACTGAAGCAAAATCTAAGTATATTCTCGTTCCTATTAGCTCATCTGCAGTGATTATGTATTTATTTTTAATTATTTCTACTTTCGCACCTAAAGCTTCAAATCCTTTTATGTGAAGGTCTATTGGTCTAGCACCAATGTGGCAACCTCCAGGAAAAGATATTTCTACTTTTTTAAATCTTGCTAGTAATGTTCCCATGAAATAATAACTTGCACGCATTTGCTCGCTTAATTCTTCAGGAATTGGGGCATTTTTTAAGTTAGATGTATCTATCTCAATCATATCTTTATCTATTTTGCACTTGCAATTTAATACATCTAATATTTTTAATAAATACTCTATATCTCTAATCTTAGGAACTTTAAATATAGTACTTTTTGTTTTTGATAGTAATGCAGCTGGCAAAAGAGCAACTGCACTGTTTTTTGCACCGCTTATGCTAATCGTGCCAGACAATGTATTACCACCTATTATTTTTAATCTAGGCATCTTGTTTCCTCCTTAAAAGACTTCTACAACTAAAATATAAAATATATTTTTATGAAAGTCAATTTTTTCAACTAATGTTTACACAAAAAATAGATGATAACTGTAAACAGAATAACTATTCCAAAATATTTTGCTTGTTTTTCTGCTTTTATTGATAAGTACTTTCCTAATCTAAATCCTAAAAATGTGAATAGGGAACTTAAAAACGAAAAGATAATTGAAGCTAAATATATATTTTCTGTTATATAATTTATTCCTATACCTAAGGAAAAGCTATCTATTGAAACTAATAAAGAAAAAATTAAAATGTTTAAAATTGAGAGATTGTATTCTGTTTTTTCTTCTTTTAGAGATCTGATCATTTCAATTAATATTAGGGTAAGAACTATTATAAGAACATATTTTGATTCGAAGCCTATGTATTCTCTAATAATTTTTCCTAGAATATTACCTAAAAGTGGCATTATAAAGTGAAATGCACCAACTAATAGGGAAGTAAGGTATATCTTTCTTTTAGAAATGTTAAGAAGCCCATATGCTAGGGATAGGGTAAAAGCATCCATACTTAATGATAATCCAATTATTATTAATGTTAATATTTGCAAAAAAGTCACCTATTTAATTATAGTGACTTAGTTTCTTTTTAAGAACTTATTTATTATTTCAGATATGAAAAACTTGTATTCAATATCTTCTGATTCTTCAGCTTCTATCATACAAAGTGGTGGGAAAAGTACACACCAGTAATTATCTCCACTTGCATTTCCAATTTCTACAACCATTGATTCGTAGTTACCTTCAGGATATTTAACTCCTTTATATATCTTTTCTGGAAAGTAATTCATGCCATATTTAACTTTATATGTTTTATCATAGTTATTTTCAATAAAAAGCGTGTCAATACTGCTTTCTACTTTAGGAATGCTTGATATTATGTTTTTTCTTGTTTCATCTATATTTTCCGATGTTTCTATTTCATTAATTACATTGCTAATACTTTCTTTTACCTTTTCTTTCATAAAGATATCTTCTATTGAATTACTATTTGGTATTATTCTAAATCTAATTGATTCATTTGGCACGATTACATATTCATTAGTTTTACTATTTAGTGAAAACAATATTACAACTACTAAAGCTATAAATATAAGGGCTTTTTTCATTTAAAAAGACCAACCTTTCTAATTAATGTTGGTCTAAATATTATTATTTTATTCAAGATTTTTAAATATAAATAAATATCTTAGTTTACCTGTAAGATCATTTTCAAAGGAATAAGTGCATTCTGGCATGTATCTTTTTATTAGTTCTTCTAAATCTTTTTCGCTTTGTTCGTTTATTTCTAAAGCTATTAGAAATCTATCATTTAAATAGTTCTTAGCTTCTTTTAGTATTCTATCTATGTGGTCTATACCTTTTTCTCCACTAAACAATGCTAATTCAGGTTCGTATAATACTTCTTTAGGAAGTTTTTCACTTGTCATAACATATGGTGGGTTACTTATTAAGATATCATAGTTTTTGTCTTTTAAGTTCTTAAA
>CADBRE010000027.1 GCA_902797005.1 uncultured Erysipelotrichaceae bacterium
ACCTGTTCCCATCTCGAACACAGAAGTTAAGCACTTTTACGGCGAAGATAGTGTATGCGAAAATAGCAAGTTGCCTGCTTTTTTTTTACAATAAACCTTGATTTTTATAAGGTTTTATTATATAATCATATCTACATGGCGGTATTGGTGAAGTGGTTAACACACCAGATTGTGGCTCTGGCATGCAAGGGTTCAACTCCCTTATACCGCCCCATATGAATATTATCCCTTATTATATAAGGGTTTTTATTTTGCAGTTTTATTTTAGTGCTTCATTCATTAATAAAAAAAAGATTATTCTCGTTAATATGGAATAATCTTTTGGTTTACTAATAATTTATCTTTTTACAATATCAATTAAAGCTTTCTCTAATTGCTTATCATACCATTCTTGTCTTATTATATCTAAATCTTGTGTGTAGTTTTCTAGAGTTTCAACTGTTAGTACACACATTTTTTGTGTCATTTCATTTACCTGTTCAGCATAGTTTAAAGTTGATAATCTACCCGTTTTAGTACTATATACATACCCATGAGCAAGTTCTTCTATAAAATCAGTAGAATTACCATCTGTTCCAAAACCATCATCAAAATCAACGCCAACTATTTCATACCCAGTATATTTTTCTAGAATCTCAGCACATTTTCTACCTTCATCATTAAATGTATCACTTAAATATTGTTGTTCATCATATATAACCTGCCCTGCACTATGAAGAGATATAAATGATTTAGTGTCTTTATAGTATTTATAAATCCAGTACATTAATGCTTTTGTCTCACTTTCACTTCCTAAGGAATTACCAGGGAAGTATTCATAAAGTTTAGTACTTTTATCTAAAACAGTAAAACTTGATAATTCATTATCTGAAAAAAATAGCCCGCCTAGTTGACTAGGAAAGTTTCTATTTAAATCAACCCCATTAACATTTGCTTTATAATAATATGGATCTATTTCATTATCATTCAAATATGCATACGAGTTTTTATTCCTTATCATATTTCTACCAAATATTGTGTAGTCATAACCATCTGGATTAGCTGAAGGAACAATCACAATTTTATGATTGTTAAGAAAATCCAATATTTCTGGATCTTTGATCTCATAGTTGTTAACTAAATCTACTGCAAATTTAGTTAAATATAAAGCTGGTCCAATCTCTGCAGCATGTATGTTACCTTCAAACATAGTAACATCATTACCTTTACCAATTTCTAAAGAATAAATATTTCTTCCATCAAAACTATTTCCGATAATTTCTAAATTAACTATATCTGAATCATTTAAGGACAAATAAACCCTTTCTAATTTAGAATATGTTAGATGTTTTTCAAAATCATAATTAATATGTTTATATGTGCCACTACTCTTAATGTACTTACTAGTCTTACTAAAAATATTTAAAAAATCATTTTCATCCATACCATCAGTAATAAAAGTTACATATTCACTATTTATTTCACTATTATCAGTAATTAAATTACCATAATCATAATTATTATTTAATAATTCAAAAGTTTCATAATCACTTTTGACTTGAGTACTTTTATTATTAAAAAAAACAGTTAAAATAATTATTATAACAACACATAAAGAAAAGAATACTTTTTTATTTACATTCATGTATTAAACTCCTAATATATATTATTTTAACATAAATAACTTTTCGTTTAAAACATTATTTAAAAAAGCTTTTCCAAGGATCATTTCTCTTCAATCTTTTTATTGCCTCATTGATATCTATGCTGTTAGGCTTAACGATATCTAATTCATTCCACTTAATTGGCATGGACACACTAGCGCCTTTTCTAGCTCTTAATGAGTATGGAGCCACACTAGTTGCACCTTTAGTATTTCTAACCCAATCAATAAATATCTTCCCTTTCCTATTTTCTTTTCTCATATTTGATGTATATTTTTCTGGCCACTTAGATTCCATAAGCTCGGCTATTTGCTTAGCTATCTTCCTAAACTCATGCCAGCTTATCTTTTGTTTTATAGGAACAACTACATGATAACCTTTTCCACCGCTGGTCTTTAAAAATGAAACCAGTGCAAGTTGATCTAAAATGCTCTTTAGATCTTTAACGCCTTCTCTAACTTTATTTATACTTAATTTTTCATCAGGATCTAAATCAAACACCATATAATTAGGGTTATTCACTTTACTTGCATTACTACCCCATATATGAAACTCAATGCTGTTCATCTGCACTTCACTTAAAAGTCCGTTAATATCATTTATGTAATAATAATTATGCAGATCTACTTTCTTTTTGTTAAGGTATTTATTCTCTTCAAAATGTTTCTTAAAGAACACTTCTCCATCTATACCATCTGGGCATCTAACAGTACTTATAAGTCTATCTTTAATAAATGGTTCCATTCTCTTATACACTTTTTCATAATAGTTAATAACATCTTGCTTAGTTACTTTAGGTCTTTTGTAAATAACTTTATCAGGATTAGTTACTTTGATGTTAATAACTTCTTTCTTATTAACATTCTTTTTACTTTTGTTAACATTATTTCTTATTTCATCCATTGTTCTACCAGTCTTAATACTAGTTGAATATTCAATAATATCTTTAAATCCTGTAGCATTATCTTTTTCCTTAATCATTAACCAGTTATCATCTTTAAAATGTACAAGTGTCCATGACCCATTTAATCTTTTACCATGAAGAGTAAACTTTAAATATCCTTTCTTATAAGTCTTATTAAAGTCCTCCAGTTGAGTATAATATCCTTCATCCCAAAGCATTACTGTTCCTGCACCATATTCACCTTCTGGAATAGTGCCTTCAAAAGTTCTATATGAAAGTGGATGGTCTTCAACATGTACTGCTAAACGCTTATCTTTAGTGTTATATGAAGGCCCTTTAGGAACAGCCCATGAAAGCATAGATCCATTGTACTCTAATCTAAAATCATAATGATCTTTTCTAGCAATATGATGCTGCACGCAAAATTTTAATTTCTTACTAGTTTTACTTTTTTTACCAATAGGCTCATTTGTTTTACTAAAATCTCTCTTTTCATTATACTTCTTTAAACTGTTCATAGAATTCACCTATTATTATTTTGATAAGATAAGTAAAAGTTATGCATTTACAAAATCACATTAAACACCACTATATCATATAATACATTGGAGGCAAAGATATGTTAGATGTTACTATACTTAAAAATGTCCTTATGGTAGCTGTAGCAAGCTCTATAATATCAACTGCATTAATTCAAAGAATAAAAGAATCAGCATTAACTAAAAGTTATTTGCCTATATATAGCTTTATAATATCAATGGCTGTAGGAATATGCTTTAGCTTAACATTCAGCGATTTAAGCCCAATAGATTCCGTATGGGTTGGACTTATAAGTTATGTGGGAGCAGATGCAATATACAAATTATTTGAAGATAAAATATTTAGTAGTTTAAATAGCATAGATGATGTAATTACTATAGAAAGGAATGATAAAAAATGACATTAAGGTATCCAGTTAATTACATAGCAATTACTCAGTATTATGAAAAAGGAGTACATAATGGATTAGATCTAGGTTGGAACAGTGCTTTTGGTGGAAATAACCAACCGATTTATGCGGCAGAAGACGGAGTAGTCGTGGCCGTAAGAAAAGATTATCAAACTACTGATGAAACAGGTAGTTCATATGGTAACTATGTAAAAATAAGACACAACGAATATGTATCAACTTTGTATGCGCATATGGCATATGGAAGTGTATCTTTAAATATAGGAGACACAGTAAAAAAAGGACAGCAGATAGGACTAATGGGAAACACTGGATATTCAAAAGGGAATCACTTACACTATGAAGTATTTATAAATGACACAAAGGTAAATCCGGTACTTTATACATACGTTTATACAGGCCAAATCGTTTCATCAAATCCTGATGCAAGGCAAGACCTACTTTATTATGAAGAACCAGATGAAGACATTGAAGTATTAAAGAAAATGATAACTGAGCTTCAAGATAAAAATAGACTATTAGAAGAAGAAGTTAAAGCACTAAAAGAAGATTTAAAAGAAGCACAGGCGTATGATTTTACATATCAAGTGAATAAAACAGGTATATATCAGATTAAACTATATGAAGGTGAAACTTTATATATAAAGAATTGACTTAAAAGATAAGCTAACAATAAAAACTATTATTAATAATATCGTTTAAATAATGATATTATTTTTTTCTTTAAAAAATGTTAAATACTTGATATAATCTATATAGAATAGAAAGAGGATAAAAAAATGAGGAGAACAATTTTTTATTTAGTATTAATAACAATGCTTATAACAATAGGACTTATTGGGTACTTTAACAAACCAGTTAATTATCCGGATGAAGCATTAAATAGAGCGTATTATAAATATAGTTTAATAAGCGATGATTATGAAGATATAACTATTAAAAAAGAAAGCATAACATATAATGGAACGATATTAAACATAGATGGTTGTAAAACTTACACATATGACAAAGACACAGGAGTTATTAAAATGGACTGTGGTAAAACCATGCGCATAGTGTATGCTACTGAACAAGCATTAGTAATAAATGCAGAAAATCAAAACTATTATTATTTTGCAGATAAAGAAGAAGCACACAAAAAAGGAATTAATCAAATAAGTGATGAGACAATTAATGAATTTAAGAATGAAGCAAAAGAGAAGCTAAATAAAGTTAAAATAGGCTTTGAAGAATTATCAAATTTTTTAAATGGTGAAGAAAAAAGCTATGTATTAATAAGAAATAATAATAATGAAAACAATTGCTTATATGTTGGATATGATATTGATTATATTTTAACAGGCAAAACTGTATATTATGTAGACTCTAGTGATTTAAATGAAGAAATGAATACTCTAATTAATAATTATAATGAAAATATATTAAAATCAGAAGATGCAGCTATAGTTGAAATGTCAAATGGAGAAATATCTAATGCTTTCTATATAAACTTAGGCGGATTTGATAATTTAAGAGGATACTTGGATGATAAAGTAGTTGAGGGAGAAGAGTAATATGGGAAGAATAACTAAAGAAGAAGTAAAACAATTAGACAAATATTTTCGTTTAGCAAATTACCTTTCAGTAGGACAGCTTTATTTAATGGATAATCCCCTTTTAAAAAGAGAACTAACTTTGAAAGATATAAAGCCTCATGTAGTAGGACACTGGGGAACAGCACCAGGTCAAAACTTTATATACACTCATTTAAACAGAGTAATTAAAAAATATGATTTAAATATGATATATATTTCTGGCCCAGGACATGGTGGAGAAGCAATGGTTGCAAACTCTTACATAGACGGATCATATAGCACAGTATATCCAGAAATAACAGAAGATGAAGAAGGACTAAAAAAGCTATTTAAACAATTTTCCTTCCCTGGTGGAATATCTTCTCATGTCGCACCAGAAACACCTGGAAGCATAAACGAAGGTGGAGAATTAGGATATAGTTTAGCGCATGCTTATGGTGCAGTTTTAGATAATCCAAACCTAATCGCAGCTTGTGTTATAGGTGATGGTGAAGCAGAGACAGGACCTTTAGCAGCTTCATGGCAAATAAACAAATTAATAAACCCTAGATTAGATGGAACAGTATTACCAATACTTCATTTAAACGGATATAAAATAGCAAATCCAACAGTATTATCTAGAATACCAGAAGATGAACTTGTTTCATACTTTAAAGGTTTAGGATACAAACCTTATATTGTAAAAGGCAATGATCCATTAAAAATGCACAAACTAATGGCTAGTACTTTAGATGAAATAATAGAATATATTGCAAAAATAAAAACAGAAAGCAAAAGTAAAACATTTAGACCATTCTATCCAATGATAATACTAATAACACCAAAAGGATGGACAGGCCCAAAAGAAGTTGAAGGCTCATTTAAAGCACATCAAATACCAATTGTAGTAAATAGTGAAAATGAAGGAAATCTAAAGATACTTGAAAAATGGCTAAGGAGTTACAAACCTAGTGAACTATTTAATCCGGATGGCTCTATTAAGAAGTCAATTAAATCACTTGCTCCAGATCTTGAACATTCAATGAGTCTTAACAAGAATGCAAATGGTGGCTTATTATTAAAAGAACTATATACTCCAAATTTAGAAGAGTATGGCATCAAAATAGAAAAGCGTGGAATAACTGAAGCAGAAGATATGAAAGAGCTTTCTAAATACATCAGAGACTTAATCGAGCTTAATGAAGAAAATAAAAACTATAGAATATTTGGGCCTGATGAAGCTTTATCAAATCGTCTTAACTATGTGTTTGATGCTACTCACAAAAAATGGGGAACTAAAATAATAAAACAAGATGAATTATTAAATAGAGATGGAAGAGTAATAGACGGATTACTTTCAGAACATGTATGCGAAGGAATGCTAGAAGGATATCTATTAACAGGAAGACATGGTTTCATACACAGCTATGAAGCATTTGTAAGAATAATAGATTCAATGGTTTCTCAGCATGCTAAATGGCTTAAAGTAACTAAAGAACTTCCATGGAGAAAAGAAATAAGTAGCTTAAATGTTGTGCTTACTTCTCATGTATGGCAACAAGACCACAATGGATTTACTCATCAAGATCCTGGCTTTATAAATCATTTACTACCAAAAAAGTCAGACACAGTAAGAATATATTTACCATTTGACACAAACACATTAATCTCAACATTTGACCACATAACTAAAACTAAAAATTATATAAACTTAGTAATAGCTTCAAAACATATGAGACCACAATGGCTATCAATGGAAGAAGCCATCAAACATTGCACTAAAGGTCTAGGCATATTCGGGTGGGCTTCTACAGATGAAGGCAAAAACCCAGATATTGTCCTAGCTTGTGCAGGAGACACACCTACTCTTGAAGTTTTAGCTGCAGTAAGTTTACTTAAAGAAAAAGCTCCTAATATAAAAGTTAGAGTAGTAAACGTTGTTGATTTAATGAAACTTGAGTCTAGCGAAAAACATCCACATGGATTAACTGATAAAGAATACAATGATTACTTTACTACTAATAAACCAATTCTATTCATATTCCATGGTTATCCTAATGTAATTCATGAACTAACATACAATAGAAAAAATAGAGACTTACATGTAAGAGGATACAACGAAGAAGGAACAATAACTACACCATTTGATATGCGTGTCCAAAATAAGATAGATAGATATCATATAGTATTAGACACACTTAAATACATAGGTAAAGAAAAAGAATATAAATCTTTAATAAACTATTGTGAAGAAATGCTAGATAAACATCATAATTACATAAGAGAAAATGGAAAAGACATACCTGAAGTAACTAATTTCAAGTGGAAATAGGCAGAAATAATAAACACTAAAAAGAAATATGCATTTATTATACTAGGAAGCGATATTAAAGCTTCTAGTTATATAAATATATTCCTCCTATTAAATGCCTTTTAATTATGACTAGTCTAATTTTATAAATTAACTCTCCAAAATGGGGAGTTTTAAATTGCATTAAACCAATTTCTGTGATATTATTAATCTAGTACAAAGTAGGTGAAAGTATGAACAATCAAACTTTTAAAGAAGATACATATTTAGAAGATGATATAATCACAGAAGAAGAAGAGAAAGAAAGAAGACGTAGATTTATAGTATTAATATTATTTTTCTTTTTCATAATGGCATTAGTGTTTGGCGCTGCATTTACAAAAAGTAGATATTTTAATAAAACATATATTGATGATTTAGAAATAAATATTGATATCAATGGTGATGGTATATGTGATTTAAACTGTGATATAGATGGTGACAATAAAGCCGATATAAATATAGACACAGATAATGATTTATATGCAGACATGTTTATAGATACAGATGGTGATGGAATAGCAGATATTAATATTGATAGAGATTTAGATAAAACACCAGATTTAAATGTAGATACAAATGGTGATTATATAGCAGATCTAAATATAGAC
>CADBRE010000028.1 GCA_902797005.1 uncultured Erysipelotrichaceae bacterium
CCTTTCATTGTTTATATCACCTATAATAATTATGACGTTTTAATTTATTATTTATTCAATGACATGTACTTAAATTAATTACAGAAATTATAAAAAGTGGTTTACAAGCGCCACTTTTTTTGTTAAAATAAAATAGTAAGAAAGTAGAGGATAATTATGGCATTTAAAAACTTTATATTTGGTAGAGAAGTAGAAGAAGATGATAATGTAACTGATGAAGATGAATATTATACTGTTACTGCAGAAGAAGCTAGAAGCGGTTCATCCAATAAAATGATTTTAGTTGAGCCAAGGGCTTATAGTGAAAGTCAAGCTATAGCTGACCACTTAAAAGCTAGAAATAGTGTTGTTGTTAATTTTAAAAGAGTTACTGCAGATCAGCAAAGAAGAATTATTGACTTTATAAGTGGAACATTGTATGCTATTAATGGTGACTTACAAAAAGTTGGAGATGGAATATATTTGTGCACTCCTAAAAATATAGATGTTCAAGGAGAAATAACAGAAGAAACAGAAGCTGCAGATTCAGAAGAATGGTAAAAAATAGATAAGGTGGTAAAACATGAACAATTTTAATACTACATTTCGAGGGTATGATAAAGCCGAAGTTAAAGCATATTTAGATAAAATAATAGCTGAATATGAAAGACTTCTTAACGAAAAAAAAGAAGCGGACAGAAAAGTAGAAGCTTTAAAAAAAGAATTAGTTAGATTTGAAAATCTCGAAACTACTTTGAATAAAGCTATCTTTAATGCTGAGAACGCTGCTGACGATATTAAGAGAGTTGCTAGAAATGAAGCTGAAAGCTATATAAATGAAGCAAAAAGAAATGCAAGTAGAATAGTAAACGATGCATTAATTAAAGCAGAAAGAGCTTCAGAAGAAGCTGATAGATTAAAAAGAAATGTAGCCATCTTAAAAAGAAGATTAAGATCTATAATTGAAGGACAACTTGAAGTTATAGAAGAAATGGACCACCTTGAAATAAAAGAAAACTAAGGCCACCAAGTGGCTTTTTAACTAGGAGAAAAGATGGAAAAGATAATAGAATTCATATTAAGTAATAAGTTTTATGCACCTATCATTTATGTAGTAGTAGCAATTATAGTATATAATGTACTTGTTAAAATTAATAACAATATAGGAAAACTAGGTAAAAGAAAAAGTGATAAAAAGAAAGGGACTGTAATAAGATTAATAAATAGTGTTATTAAATATATATTAGTTATTATAGTTTTATTAATGATATTAGAGCTTTATGGAGTTAATACTACTAGCATTTTAGCTTCTTTAGGAATAGTTTCATTAGTAATAGGTTTAGCTTTTCAAGACACTATGAAAAATATGCTATCTGGAATACTAATAATACTAGATGATAGATATAATGTAGGAGATACAGTTAAAATAAATGATTTTACTGGAGAAGTAATCAATCTAGGGCTTCAAACTACCAAGATTAGAGATTACCAAGGATTTGTATTTACTATTAACAACAGTAATATAGAAAGCGTTATTAATTATACAGAAAATGATACAAATCTATATCTAGATATTCCTATTAGTTATGATGAAGATATCGATAAAGTTGAAAAAGTACTAAAGAAACTATCAAGTAAAATTGAAAAAATAGAAAATGTAAAAGGACCTTTAAGTTTATTAGGAGTAGATTCGTTTGGCGATAGCAGTATTATATATAAAATAAGTATACCAACCAAGCCATATAAACACTTTGGAGTAAAACGGGAAGTACTAAAACTATTAAAAATCACATTTGATAAAGAAGGAATAGTCGTGCCTTATAATCAAATGGATGTTCATATCAAAGAAAAGTAATAGCAAGATGAGCAAGTGCAAAATAAAACACTTGATTAAATGAAGTCAGTATGGTAAAATACATATTGGCTTTTTTAAATAAACACCAGTGGGAATTTTATCTGCTAGTGCCATAAGTGGTGCAGATATTTAGAACCTCTGGGAAGAAAAAAACGAAAGGGAGATGATATTTATGGCAGTAGTGTCAAAAAGTTATTTATTAGAAGCTGGTGTTCATTTCGGACATCAAACAAAAAGATGGAATCCTAAAATGAAGGAGTACATCTTTACAGCTAGAGATGATATTTACATTATCGATCTAGACAAAACAGTAGAGAAGCTTGAAGAAGCTTACAAAGCAATGTATGAAGCATGCAAAGATGGAGGTAAAGTATTATTTGTTGGTACTAAGAAACAAGCACAAGAAGTTTCAATAGAAGAAGCAAATAGATGTGGTGGATTCTATGTAACTGAAAGATGGCTTGGTGGTACTTTAACTAACTTCAAAACTATTAGAGAAAGAATCAATAGATTAGCTCAAATAGAAAAAATGAAAGAAGAAGGTAAATTTGAATTACTTCCTAAGAAAGAAGTATCTAAACTTCAAAAAGAATATGATAAGCTTAACAAAATCTTATGTGGTATAAGAGGAATGGAAAGACTTCCACAAGCAGTTGTAGTTGTTGATCCTAGAATCGAATACAATGCAATAAGAGAAGCTAAAAGACTAAACATTCCAGTATTTGGACTAGTTGATACAAACAGTAATCCTGATGATGTTGACTATGTAATACCAGGAAATGATGACGCTGTAAGAGCTGTTAAAGTTGTACTTGGAGTACTTGCAAATGCAGTATGTGAAGGTAATGGACTTCCACTTGA
>CADBRE010000029.1 GCA_902797005.1 uncultured Erysipelotrichaceae bacterium
AGTAATAGAAGACTCATGTGAATACTTTGGTCAAAGCTATGCTTCTAGAGTTAAAGGATCATTCAATTATATTAAAGTTAAATATAAAAGTCCTATTATAATAGAAGAAGTTTCAAGAATTATATTCTTTCCCATTAGTTCACCTAAGAAAAGTAATTCTTTATGGGTTAGTTATAATAATATAAAAGAATACTTTCCGGTTAAGAATAAAAGACATACTGTAATTAAGTTTAAAAATGGGTATAAACTTGAAATTGATTCGTCTTTTTATAGTTTTAATCAACAGTATTTAAAAGCTAGTAGATTGAGCGCTATTTTGAATGAAAGAATTATAAAAAATAGTTAAAAAAGCTTTTTTTAAAGGCCATTTTATGGTAAAATTAGTAATAGGTATAGGTGTACTACTGTGCCTATTATTTTTGAAATTAAACTTAAAAGAGGTTTTAAAATGCATCTAACGAAAATTGAACTAACAAATTTTAGAAATTATGACAAATTTAAGCTTGATAACTTAGATAATATTAATATTATAATAGGATCTAATGGTATTGGTAAGACTTCAATTCTTGAAAGCATTTATGTTTGTAGTCTTGCAAGAAGTTTTAAAGGAAATGATGAAAGCGTAATGCTTAAATCTGGTAAAGATTTCTTTAAAATTAAAGTTAGTTTTGAAGATGAAGGAAAATCGAAGAATCTTGAGTATGTTTACACTGAAAAAGGTAAAAAAACAAAGATTAATAATAGTTTAAAGAAGAAAATAAGTGATTTTATATCTCAGTACAAAGTTGTTATTTTTTCACCTGATGAATTAAGACTTATAAAAGAATCACCTCAGACTAGGCGTACTTATTTAAATGTTAGTTTATCTCAGGTTAATAAAACTTATGTAAGATTACTTAATAATTATAATGTTTTAATTAAAAATAAGAATGAGTATTTAAAAAAGAGTTTTATTAATGCAAATATGGATTCTAGATATTTAGATTTGTTAGATGAAAAAATAGCGGAGTTAGCTTTTGAAATATGTTCTTCTAGAAATGATTATATTGAGAAAATCAATAAACATATCAAGAAAGTTTTTAAGAAGTTCAGGAAAGATGATGAACTCTACATTAAATATGATAGCCAAATTTTAGGAAAAAATGAGAAAGAAATTTTGTCTTTGCTTAAGAAAAATAGGAAAAGTGAGATGGAACTTGGTTTTACTAAAACTGGAATACATAGAGATGATTTAGAGTTTATGCACAATGGTATTAATTCTAAAGACTTTTCTTCTCAAGGACTTCAAAAGTTAATACTTTTATCACTAAAAATGAGTGAGCTAGAAATATTAATTAATGATTATTATGAAAAGCCAATCTTGCTTTTAGATGATTTGTTTAGTGAACTAGATATAGAAAATAGAAATAGTATATTAGATAATTTGAATACTAATATTCAAGTGTTTATAACTACTACAGATATTAACAATGTTAAAAGTAGTATTGTAAAACGCGCACACGTTATAGATTTGGGAGGTAAATAATATGCAAAATGACTATAATGAGAATGATATTCAAGTATTGGAAGGATTAGAGGCCGTTAGAAAAAGGCCAGGTATGTACATTGGTACTACAGATGTTAAGGGATTACACCATTTAGTATGGGAGATTGTTGATAACTCTATAGATGAAGCTTTAGCGGGTTATTGTAAGAATATCGAAATAATAATCAATAAAGGTAATTCAATAACAGTAAAAGATGATGGACGTGGTATTCCAGTTGGTATTCACCCTAAAACAGGTATTTCTACTGTAGAAACTGTTTATACAGTATTACATGCTGGTGGTAAATTTGGCGGTGGGGGTTACAAGGTTAGTGGAGGTTTGCATGGTGTTGGTGCATCTGTAGTTAATGCTTTATCTAGCTGGGTAACTGTAACGGTATATAAAGATGGAAAAATTCATGAAGTTAAGTTTGAAAATGGTGGTAAAACAGTTCAAAAACTTACTGTAATTGGTGAATGTGATCCTAGTAGAACTGGAACGACTGTAACATTTAAACCTGATGCTGATATATTTGATTCAGAAATATTTGACTATGAGACTTTAAAAGTTAGGACAAGAGAACTTGCATTTTTAAATAAAGGTCTTCAATTAACTCTTAGAGATGATAGGGACGAAGAAGATACTCAAGGTGATAAGTTCTTGTATGAAGGTGGAATTAGTGAGTATGTAAGATTCTTAAATCAAAATAAGACACCAATTCATGAACAAATTATTCACTTAGAAGGTGAAGAAGATGGAGTTTTCTTTGAAGTTGCTATGCAATATAACAATGGATACAATGATAATATTTATTCATTTGTTAACAATATTAATACTCATGATGGTGGTACTCATGAAGAAGGAGTTAGAAGAGCTTTAACAAGAGTTTTAAATAACTATGCTAGAAAAGCTAAGCTTTTAAAAGAAAAAGATGATCCTTTAACTGGTGATGATGTTAAAGAAGGACTAACAATGATAGTTTCTTGTAAACATCCTAATCCACAATTTGAAGGTCAGACTAAAGGAAGACTTGGTAACTCTGAAGTAAGAAAATTAGCTGATAATGTATTTTCTGAAGGTTTTGAAAGATTCTTGATGGAAAATCCTAATGAAGCTAAGATAATCGTCGAGAAATCTATGCTTGCTTCACGTGCTAGACTTGCAGCTAAAAAAGCTAGAGAGGCTACTAGAAAAACTGATTTAACTGTAAGCAATTTCTTCGGTAAACTTACTGATTGTAAGAGTAAAGATCCTAGTGAATCAGAGATGTTTATAGTCGAGGGAGACAGTGCCGGTGGTTCTGCTAAAAAAGGTAGAGATTCAATGACACAAGCAATTCTTCCTTTAAGAGGTAAGATTTTAAATGTTGAGAAGACTAGACTTGATAAAGCATTAGGAAATGAAGAAATAAAGACAATTATTACTGCTTTCGGTACTGGAATTGGCCAGGAATTTGATGTATCTAAGTTAAGATATAATAAAATTATTATAATGACCGATGCCGATGTTGATGGTTCTCATATTAGAGTATTATTATTAACATTATTCTATAGGTATTTTAAGCCGATAGTAC
>CADBRE010000030.1 GCA_902797005.1 uncultured Erysipelotrichaceae bacterium
ATGTTACAATTACCGAAACAGTAAATGGTAAAGAACAAACTACAACTTATAGCTGCGGATTTAATAATGACGCTAGAATAGAAGTTAAATAATTAATAAACAAAAAAGACACTATAATTTTAGTGTTTTTTCTTTTTCTAAGATATTGATTTGTGATGACTTTTAGTTTATAATTTATAGTGAATGAATGGGTGATTAAATATGAAAAAATATTTTGGATATATATTATTTGTAGTAATTGTCTCTTTTCTGCCAATTGCAAGCAGTCTTAAGGCGTTGAGTTGGGAAGAGACAATAAATAATTATGAACTTAATGATAAAAGTAATGAACAAAAGAATAGTGACTCACTTTATACATGTAGATATGATGTAACTGGTGAAGGAAGCTCAAGTGTTTATAAAATAAAAGTAAATAACAGCGGAATAAAGTTTTTAATAAATGCATTTTACTATGATAATAATAAAGTATATTATGGTAAAGAATTAGAAATACAATCAGGTTTTAAATATATATATTCAACAAACCTTGATAATGTTTTTAATGCATCAATAGTTTTTAATAAAGCTGAACTAGAAAATTACTTTAAAGAAAATAATGGACAATGTCCAACTTTATATCAATGGACAAACACTTCTACTAGTGATCTTCATAAAACAAATTTAAGCATTGTCAACCCTCAAACCAATGATCCTTCACTATTATATACACCCATAAAAATAAATCCCACAATTGAAGAACAATCAGAAAAGGCTTTTAATGTAGCTAAAACATGCAAAGATACATACTATATCAATAAATTGGAATCACTAGAAGATGTATCTACACCTCTAGGGTTTAGTGCGGGTATTCTTGAAAATGGCAAAAAAGTAATTTATTTCCAAGTTGGTAATCAAAAAAGTGACCCTATAACATTTAAAGATGGAAAAGCGGTTTATACTACTAAATATGCAAGAAGTGGCTTTAAAAGAGATTACTATCTAAATATAATGATGTATGAAGATGATTTAAGTTTTTTTGTTAGTAATAATGGAGAAAGCATTACATGCCCGGATAATATAAAAGCAGCTACTATAGGATGTAAAAAAACTTTGACAGCTATAAACTGTGATATAGTAATAGGTAGTGAAAGCACAGTAAAAAAATATGGGGATCAAAGTACTATTGTTGATTCAGTTGAAGACTTGAATGAGCTTGGGTTTTCTTCAAATGGTTTTTCTTTAAATAATAGAGTTAGAGAATATGATCCAGAGCTTGATACATGTTCAAATATGTTGGGAGAGCAATTGGTTTCGTATTTACAAACCGCATTTACAATTATAAAAATAGTTTCCATAATTATAGTCATTGTAATGTCAATGCTTGATTTTGCACAAAACGTAATGAGTGGTAAAGAAGAAGTGCAGGTAGTAGCATTGAAATGGGCTAAAAGGTTAGGTATACTAATTGCAATATTATTGTTACCAGCATTTGTTGATATAATAGGCAATTTAATAGGGCATCCTGACTTGATATGCGGAATTAAGTAAGGAGGTAAAAATGTTTAAGACATTAGGCTTATTTAGCATGGGTAGTTTTGCATTACCAATAGTATCTGAGTTTTGTTTATTCGTTGATAATGTTATCTATGGGGTAGCATATCATGCTATGAATGCATTTTTAGAAATTGTAAGAATAACTAGCGGCATAACTGCTAATGCCGGACCATTAAACGATATTATGCATAGAGTTATGGCTCTGGCAGGCATATATGCATTGTTTAGATTAGCTATATCGCTTGTAAACTATTTAGTAAACACTGATAAAAGTAATGATATTTCAAAAAATGGTCTTACATACATAAAAAATATTGTAATTGCAGTTATTTTACTTGTAATAATGACACCTGCATTTAACTATACTGGAAAAATATCTACAGCCATCATCGAAGATGGAGTTATAGAAAAAGTGGTGTTTGGCAATATAGATAATGGGACAGAAAGCACGATTCAAAAGGACTCTAAAGCATTTGTCTATCATGTATTTTCTCTTTTCTTTAAGCCAAGAAGCGGCACTTGTGAAAACAACAATAGTGGCTATTGTGGTGCATATAATAAACTTTTATCAGGAGATGATAGTACACATTTAATCACAGATTTAACTGGAGCATATTATGCAGGATTCGAATATATACCAATTATTTCTGGAATAGCAGGGATATTATTAGCTTATTACTTTATAAGATTTTGCAGCGAATTAGCTGTAAGAATATTAAAGTTGCTTGTATTACAGCTTATTGCACCCATTCCTATTATAATGTCAATTGATCCTAAGAATAATAAAAGACTGGGAGTATTCTTTTCTACATATTTAAACATTTGGGCTCAAGTATTTGTAAGGATAGTAACCGTATATTTGGCTTATGTTGCTTGCTATGTAGTGAGCTCAAGTGAACTATTAAACACTACTAGTGAGTGGAAATGGTTAATTGAACTATTGTTATACATGGGGATATTCCAGGGAGCAAGTCAGATACCCAAGCTAATTGATGATGTGTTAGGAACAAAACTTGCTACTGGAACAAGTGGTAAGAGCTTTGGATCAGTATTAGGAAGTATAATAGGTGGAGCAGCAGGAGCATTTGGTGGAGCAATAGCAGGTGGATTCCAAGGAGCAGCTGCCGGAGGCGGTTTCTCAAATATGGCTAGTGGAATACTTACTGGTGCTACAAGTGGTCTTACAAGTGGAACTAAGGCAGGAAATGCCAAAAGCGCTGTTGCAGCTATGGGAGAAATAGGAAAGTCTTGGGGCTCTGCTTCTAAATCTGCCGGTAATGTAATAGGAGCTGGGGGATTACTTGCCTATGGTGCAGGAGGAGTTGAAAACTTCTTCGGCGGTAAGGCAAGAGATGAAGCAAGGATTAAGCAATTTGAAAAAGATAAAGAAAGCAAATCTAAAGAACATGATGCAATTCTTAGAACTGATGCAGAAAATATAAGATCAAAAAGAGATGAGTTATCTCAGTACACTAATGTACGTGATGCTCAAAATGCTAAACTTTCTACAAATAGTCAAATGGAAAGTTTACGTAATAGTTTATCCAATAGTTATGATAGAAAATATGGAACAAGTTTAAATAAACAACTTGCTGAAGATGAGCAATTAAAAATAATGCGTAATCAATTAGCTGGACTTGATAAAAATAGTGCTACATATGCTAGTGATTTTGCAACTGCTCAAAGTCTTATAGATGAAAGAACTGCTCAAATAACTGATAGTTATAATGCGGCTAAGCAAGCTTATTTTGATGAAAACTTTAATAAACTACATAATGGTGATATGACAATCGACGATACATTTAAAGATGCCATTGATGACTACAATCAGTACGTTCAAGAAAATAACATGGATGATAGAATGATTACTTCATTTGATGACATTAGTAGTACTGAAGCACTTAATAAGGCAGATAGAGATGCAATTTCAAAATCTATTGCTGAAGAAGATGCTAAAATCACTAAAGCTAGAGATGAATTAAGAAATCTTGAAAATGATAAGATGACTCATGAACAGGCAAAAGAAGATGCACTAAAAGCTATAGATGATGAGTTGAAAGCTTTCAAAGAAAGAGATGATGTTAAACGTAGGAATAATCGTGATAAAGGTGACAAAGGTGGCTATCATAGACCTACAAATATATAGGAAAGGATGAGGAAAAAAGAATATGGATAATATGTATTTAATACCGGCAAACACAAAAAGCGGCAAGTTATTATTTAATATATTTAGACCAATAGATTTAGTTCTATTTCTAGTTGGATTAGGTATAACGATAATTCTGTTTTTAGCAATTCCAGATGCATCTTTAGTAACAACAGTTATCAAATTGCTACCTTTAAGTGTATGTACATTTTTAGTAGTGCCAGTTGCCCATTATCACAATGTATTATGTTTTATAAAAGATATGCTCGCATTTTATAACAATAGAAGAGTTTATTATTGGAAAGGTTGGTGTGTGAGAAGTGAATACGGGGAAGACAAATAGTAGATATGCCGAAAGCTGGGTTCCAGTTAAATCAATACTTAATGGGGCTATTCAGCTTGATGATGGCATGCAAGTAACGGGGGTTAAGGTTCAACCAAAAAACATATTTATAATGGATTATGAAAGTCAAAGAAGAGTAATATACGAATTAAGAAACTTTTATAACTCACTTGATTACGAATTTTGGATTATAGTTGCAGATAGACCAGTTGATATCAATGTTTATTTAGGAGAATTACAACTTTTATATAATAATGTACAAACACCAGTTATGAAAAAGTTAGTAATGCAAGATATTAACAAAGCTAATATGTTTATGTCAAAAGAAGTAGGAGTGGCTGATACTGAATATTACATCTTATTCAGAGAAAAAAGGCCTGAAATAATACAAAAAAGAATACAGAATCTAATTACATATTTAGCTAAATGTGAACTTACAGCAACACAAACAAGCAATGATGATTTAAGAGTATTACTTGATGGATTCTTCAATGACGGACAAAAAACTGAATTTGGGACGGTGATGGCTGCATGAATCTAAAAAGTCAATTAGCACCAAAGGGCTTAGAGTTTAAAGCAGGAGATATGGTAATAAGTGGCAAGTACTGCACAATAATGACTATAATTAGCTATCCAAAAATGATAAGTGAAGGATACTTAGCTAACTTAACGCAATACTCAGGTATAAAAGTTATTATTAAACACATACCAATTGAGTTCGCAGTTTTAAGCAAAATGCTTAATAAAGAAATTGCTGATTTAAAGATGAAATATCAGAATGAAAATGATAGAACTACTCAAGAAAGATTAAGACAAGATTATGAAAGTATTGAAAGCTTTATAACTATGCTTGCTTCAACACAAGCTAGGATATTTGATTTTCAAATGCATGTTATGATAAGCGCTGATTCAAAAGAAGAACTTGAAAACAAAAAAATACAAGTTAAGAATTATCTAGACGCTATGGGAATGAGAGGAACAATACTTAGATTTGAACAAGAAAAGATTCTTAAGAGTTGCTTGCCTTTATTTCCAGATAGTGATTTAGAAGAGAGAATAGGTACACCTATTCCAACTGTAACAATGGCAGCCATGTATCCATTTGTATTTGATAGTGTAAAAGATCCAGGATTATCTTGTTTACTTGGTGTTGATTTCTCTGGTGGTATTATATTATTTAACCAATTCTTATATCAAATCAAAAAAGAGTCTAACAGAAATAATGCTAATATGATAATGCTTGGTACTTCAGGTAGTGGTAAATCTACTGCTGCTAAAATACTTTTAAGAAGTAATATCAGAAATGGTAATAAAATTGTTGCAATAGATCCTGAAGGTGAACTTGAAGAAATGACTCGCCTTTATGGAGGTGACTTCATTGATTTAGGTAGAGGCGGAAGCTATGGAATGATAAATCCACTTGAAATAATACCTGATGTTGATGAAGAAGAAATGCAAGGCGCTAGTTATGCTGTTTATACAAGAGCACTTCAAACCCTAAAAGCATTTATGAAGTATTATAGTCCTGATATAGATGAAGATACATTAACTATGTTTAGTGAAGTAGTGCAGGATACCTATAAGAGATATAGAATTGATGAAAGTACTGATTTTACTAAATTAACTAGTGAAGAATACCCAACATTTGATGATGTTTATGCTACTATTAAAGGAAGACTTCTTTCAATGGTAGAAGTAACTCGAGAAAAAGAAATAATGGAAAAACTTGAGTTAAAGATTAGACCTTTGACTAAAGAACTAAGATATTATTTTACAGGACACACAACAGTTGTTCCTAATAGTGATTTTATTGTATTCAATATAAGAGAGCTTATGAATGCAGATTCAAATATAAGAAATGCTTTATTCTTCAATATTCTTAAACACGCATGGGGACTATGTTTAGATAAGAGCACTAATACAATTTTAATGGTAGATGAAGCTCATACATTACTTGCTGATAGAAATACTCTTGGAGCAGAGTTCTTAGCACAAGTTCAAAGAAGAAGTAGAAAATATAATACTGGTACTATAATCATTACACAGCAACCTACTGACTTTGCTGCTCCAGAAGTAATAGTGCATGGTAAAGCAATATTTGATAATGCTGCCTACTATTTAGTAATGGGACTTAAGAAACAAGCAGTAGAAGACTTAAGTAGATTAATAGACATAAATGATCAAGAAAAAGAATCAATAAAGAGATATAATCAAGGAGAAGCATTATTTGTATGTGGTTCTCGTAGAATGAGGATTAACGTAATAGCAACTCAGGAAGAACTAGATAGTTTTGGTTCTGGTGGAGGATTATAATAAAAATAAAGTTGCATTGATAAAATGTAGCTTTTTTTGTATAGTTTTGATATAATTTAATAAGTAAAAAGGAGAAGTTGTAGCTATGAATGATTATGATTATGAAAATATGTATAATGAAGAAGATAGTCAAAGACAAAGTGGCTATAGCATTTCTGATTCAGCAAGAAATTTAAAAAGTAATATAGACAATGTAAGAGATATTGCAAGTAAACTTAATAATAGAAAAGAAGAGAAGATAGATCACGAAGATGCTCAAAATATATCTGAAAGAATCAACTCTACAAAAAGCCATAGTTTATACAACAATAATGTTAATCCTAGTGATATTAATAGCAGTGTGCCTTCTAGTAGTTCTCTAGCTCCAAAGAGATCAATAGATGATGGTGCTAGTACTTTAAAAGGGCTTGATGCTGCTAAAAATGCAGGTGAATCTACAGCAAAGACTGCAAAAGCGGCTAAAAATACTTCTGATGCAGCAAAAGCCGGAAGGACATTGGCAAGTGCTGGTGGAAAAGCAGCAGGTGCAAGTGCTGCCGGAGCCACTGCTGGAGGAGCAAGTGTAGCTGGAGGTGCCACAGCAGCAACAGGTGCAGCAGCAGCTGGTGGAATGCCGGTAATAGCTATAGTGTTATTAGCGGCTTTAGGAATTATACTAATATTTTTAATAGTGCTTTTTATATCTGATTTTACAAATAATAATCTGGCAATGAAATATGGTCTTACTAATGAAGAAGCATATAATGCATTTTCTGAAGATTATAAAGAAGGCATGAGCAGATATGAAATCAATAATTTATATGAAAAAGGTAACTTTCAATGTGGAGAACTCAGCTTTTGGAATAAATTGGGAATAGCTTTTGGTAATTATAACCTTAAAGATGCAAATCAAATGTGCAAATTTATTAAAGATACCTTAGAAGACTATGAAGAAAAGAATGTACTTGTATCTCCTGGTTATATTTTCAGTGCACTTTACTATGCATATGATACACAAAACACAAATGAAAATGGTGAATTATATTTAAGCTCAGCAAGTGACAAGATAAATAACTATGAGGATTTTCAAGCTATTAGCGATATGGATATTATAACATCATTATTTACATTTGATGTTTTAGAAAACACGGAAGAGCTTAAAGAATTATTTGAAAATAATGTACTTTCTTACCAATATAAAACTACAAATAAAGAAAACAACCAAAACGACAATGAAAGTGAAGATGAAAACGAAAGTGCAAATGAGAATGAAAATGAAAGCAAAAAAGAAAAACCAAAAACATGTTCAAAATTGTTAGATGGTTATGAAGTTGATAACACTAAGTTGAAATTATATTTATTATACGGTCAAGAAGTATCAAGTGCTTATGAAAAAGAAGCTACAAAAACAAAATCATATAACATGTCAGACGAAAACTGTAGAGAATCTATGGAAAAACCAGGTGAAGTAGATTTAAGTATTTATGAAGAAGCATTAAAACAATTTGATTATGACAATAATAACTCATATCCTTCAATAAATGTTAATGGAACTGTATATACTTATAAGGATGGCTTTATATTCCAAAAATATCCTAGGTATGCAGAAAACAACATTAATGGAGAAAGAATAAGTTTTAATAGTAATAATGCAAGAGATATTTCAAAAGAAATAGATGAAATAATGACTAACATTGAATCTAGACAAGACTATACAAACTATGTATTAGGTTATCCTAGCAATCTTAATGCCTCTAGTGTAACTACTTGTGATTATAATGTACAAGGTGTAGATTCTTCAAAACTAATGGTAAAGCTAACTCATGCAAGATATAACGATGCACTTCCAGGCATTGAAGCTAATGCAG
>CADBRE010000031.1 GCA_902797005.1 uncultured Erysipelotrichaceae bacterium
ATTGAAAGATATGAAAATGAGCTTTTAAATTATGCTAAAGATGAACTTAAGAAACTAGATTTTGTAGAGACTTATTATCCTAATAATGTTAATCATGTAGGAGTTATATCGTTTAATGTTAAGGGAGTGCATGCTCATGATGTTGCTTCAATTTTAAATAGTTATAATGTATGTGTTAGAAGTGGCAATCACTGTGCTCAGCCGTTTTTGAGGAAGTTAGGACTAGAGTCAACTGTGCGTATGTCAATAAGCTTTTATAATACAAAAGAAGATATAGATAAGATGATAGTTGCTTTAAAAAAAGTTAATGAAATATTTGGTAAATATGTAAGAGGTTAGATATGGAAGAATTAGATATTTATAATGAATTAGTTATGGAACATGCACTTAATTCTAAAAATAAGAAAGAACTTGAACACTATGATTCTTGTGAGCTTGGGCATAACCCAAATTGTGGGGATGAGATTAAGATAGAAGTTAAACTTTCTGAAGATAAAAAAAGTATAGAAGAGATGTCTTTTACTGGACACGGATGTGCTGTTTCACAAGCAAGCGCGTCTATTATGATTGATACTTTAAAAGGTAAGACTATTGAAGAAGCAAAAGACATTATCGAAACTTATCTAAAAATGATTAGGAGAGAAGAAATAACTAAGGAAGAAGAAATAAAATTAAGAGATGCAATTGCATTTAAAAATATCTCTAATATGCCTGCTAGAGTTAAATGTGCTTTACTTGCTTGGCATACACTTGAAAATATTCTAAATTAATTAGGAACTAATAATTGTTAGTTTCTTTTTTTTATGGTAAAATGTTTATTGTAAGGACGTGGTAATGTGATAACTGCTATTTATGTTGTTGGTGTAATAGTTTTAATTGGTTCTTTAATAGGAATATTTTTACTTTTAAAAAATGATAAACTAAATACACTTGTTTATAAAATTGATATGTGTGAAAAAGAAATGAATGATCATTTAAAGATGAAAGAAGAAAATGTTTTAAGACTTATATCAATTATTAATAGACAATTAAATTTAGATTTGAAAGAGTTTGAAAAAGTTAAGAATCTCAAAGCAAGTAAAGTTAATAACATTGAAAAAGATAAAATACTAACAGAAGCTTTTGATGAGATTAAGAAAGTTTATGTTGATAATAGTGAACTTTCTGATATAAAGAGTTTTGATGGAATATTAAAAGATATAGATAATGATGAAATAAGTTTAATATCACTTAGAACTTTATATAATAAATCTGCTGGGGAATATAATATGTTATTAGGAAAGTTTCCGTTTGGAATTATCAGTAAGTTTAGAAAGCTAACAGTTAGGCCTTTATATCAAGGTAAAGAACTTCAGGAAGTTATAGAAAAAGAGTTAAGTAATCTAGTTATTTAACTCTTTTTAAGTCCCAGTTAATTGGCTTTTGTTTTGTACTAATTAAAAAGTTATTTGTTTTTGAAAAAGGTTTGCTGCCAAAGAATCCATTGTATGCTGAAAATGGAGAAGGGTGAGCACTTTCAATTACTAAGTGTTTAGGATTAGTTATATATTTTTTCTTATTTCTTGCAAAGTTACCCCATAAAATAAATACTACTGGGCTTTCTTTTTCATTTAATAGTTTTATTATGTGATCAGTAAATAACTCCCAACCTAAATCTTTATGCGAAGCCGCCTTATCTTTTTCAACTGTTAGAACACTGTTTAATAGTAGTACTCCTTCTTTTGCCCATGGGGTTAAGTCTCCAGTAGGTGCTTCATCAATTCCTAAATCGTCTTTAAGTTCTTTGTATATGTTTTTTAATGAAGGTGGTTTTTTGATTCCTTCTTGTACTGAGAATGATAGACCGTGTGCTTCACCAATTCCATGATATGGATCTTGCCCTAGAATTACTACTTTAGTGTTTTCATATGATGAAAGCTTTAAAGCGTTAAAAATGTTTTTGTATTCTGGAAAGCAAGTAGAAGTATTATACTTTTCTTTGATGATGTTCATAAATCTTTTGAATCCATCACTTTCCCAAATTATTTTTAATTTATCATCCCAATCATTACCTATCATAAATATACCTCTTGAATTCATTTTAACATAAAAAGATGATTTATGAAATATCATGTCTTAATTTAGTTATTATGTATGAGTTTCCGATTATTAGTATTAACATAAATGTATCTATTAGTTTCCAAATTAATGAGGTATCTAAGAATAATCCACTAGTTATGAACATGAACACTATTATTTTAAAAATATTTATTAACTTTTTGTTTTTAAATAGATATGTAAAATTACATATGCCAATATATATTCCAGAAATGATAGTTGAAATAGCTAATAGACTCACTATAATGTTTAAAAAATAATTACCATATGATGAGAAGTGATATGTGAATGTGTTTAGTAATAAATCTGTATATGAGGTTATGATTATATTAGATGAATTTAAGTAAATTAATACTAATAAAGATATAAGAGTTGAAACTACAAAAACGATAAAGTATGATCCAAGTATTAATGTGTTTGCAGTTGTTTCTGAGATTTCATTATTAATTCCACTGCTCATTGATGTTGTGCCTATGAGAAGTTCATTTAGAAATATGCTTCTTTTAATCCCTATAATCATTCCTGTTAAAAATGTTTTAGGGTTAAATGCTTCATTTAATATGCTTTTAAATATAGTTGGTAACATGTAGTAATGCTTTGCAATTGTAAAAATAGAAATGCTAATAAAAAATATACACATTATTGGGACTATTTTGTTTAATAGTTTGGTTATCTCTCTAACGTCATTTGTAATTATGAGTATTATAAGAACAGAAATAATTAAGAATAGCATTATTTTATTAATGTTTAATAGGTTAGATACAGTATTTGTCTGTATCATAAGGAAGAAAAATGAATATGTTGATACGAAAAGTATAAGCATTATATTTGCTAGTTTATTCTTCTTAAGGCCAAATTTTGTGTAGTAGTATATTCCACCCACATACAAATTATTAACCTTTTGTTTATATTTGCTTCCTAGATAACTTTCTACGTAAATTATGCTAGAAGTTAAAATTGTAAATAAGTATATCCAAAGAAGTGAGCCTGCTCCTCCTATAAATATTGACATAGTGGTACCTATAATTGTGCCAACACCCATTTTTGTTCCAAGGGCTAAAAATAAGCTATCTTTGTTTATTTTTCTTGTTAAAGATTTCAGTTCATAGTTTTTAAAGTTAATCTTTTTAGAAAAGTAAAGTCCTAGAAACACAATATAAATTATTAACATAAGCCATAGTGTATCTAACATATTAAAATTATATAGCATTAAGTTAAAAAATATGTTATAATACACTTGATTTCAAGAGCGAATGTACTATTTGCGAGTAGGTTAATGATGTATTAAAGAGAGTTCTTGTTTGGTGTGAAAGAATATAATAGTTAACTGAATATGGCCTATAGGAGTTTTTGACGTATGTAGTGCGATAAGCTAATAAAGATGCATAATACTTTATGAATTAAGGTGGTACCGCTGAAAGAAATCAGTCCTTAAGTCATAGAGTTTTTTTGAAAGAAAGGATGATATTATGGAAAAAGAAAAGTTTTATATTACTACAGCTATTGCTTATACTAGTAGTAAACCACATATTGGTAATATGTATGAGATAATACTTAGTGATGCTATTGCAAGATTTAAGAGATTAGAAGGGTATGATGTTCTATTTCAAACTGGAACTGATGAACATGGTGAGAAAATAGAGCTTAAGGCTAAAGAAGCTGGTGTTAGTCCAAAAGAATATGTTGATTCTGTAGCTAGTGAAATTAGAAGATTATGGGATTTAATGAATATTTCATATGATAAGTTTGTTAGAACTACTGATGAGAAGCATGAAGAGGTTGTAAAACATATTTTTAAGAAGTTTTATGATCAAGGGGATATTTATAAAGGTGAATATAAAGGGCTTTATTGCACTCCTTGTGAGTCATTCTTTACTGAAAGTCAGCTTGTTGATGGGAAATGTCCTGATTGTGGTAGAGAAGTTAAGGAAGCTAGTGAAGAAGCATATTTCTTTAAGCTTTCAAATTATACTGATAGACTATTAAAGTTTTATGAAGAGAATCCAGATTTTGTAGTGCCTGTTTCAAGAAAAAATGAAATGATTAATAACTTTATTAAGCCTGGACTTCAAGATTTGTGTGTATCTCGTACATCATTTGACTGGGGTATTCCTGTGAGTTTTGACCCTAAGCATGTTATTTATGTTTGGATAGACGCACTTTCTAACTATATAACTAATATTGGTTATGATGTAAATGCACAAACAGAAGAGTTTAAGAAATATTGGCCTGCTGATTTGCATGTTGTTGGTAAAGATATTATAAGATTCCATATAATTTACTGGCCAATAATGTTAATGGCTTTAGGGCTTCCACTTCCTAAGAAGGTTTATGGACATCCATGGCTACTATTTAACAATGATAAGATGAGTAAGTCTAAGGGTAATATTATGTATCCTGATGATTTAGCTAATGTTTTTGGGGTAGATGCAATTCGTTATTATTGCCTACATGAAGTTGGAATGGCAAATGACGGGAATATAACATATGATTTAATAATCGATAGATATAACTCTGATTTAGCTAATGTTTTAGGAAATTTAGTAAACAGAACTATTTCAATGGCAAATAAGTACTTTGGTGGAGTAGTAACTAATACTAAAGCTTCAGAAGAAGTAGATAACGAACTTGTTGAAATGATAAACAATGTTCATAGTAATGTAACTAAGAATATAGATAATATGGAAATAAGTGCAGCTTTAGAGAGTGTATTTGATGTTTTACGAAGAAGTAATAAATATATTGATGAAACAATGCCTTGGGCTTTAGCTAAAGAAGAAGATAAACAAGATAGATTAAAGACAGTTCTATATAATCTTTTAGAAGCTATCAGAGTTAGTGCTTCATTACTTTCATGTTTTTTACCTGAGACCTCAGAAAAGATATTTAAGCAATTAAATACTTTAGATAAATCTTTATCTTTTAATGAAAACAATACTTATGAAAATATGAATGCGGAAGTTTTATTTGCGCGTATTGATAAGGATAAGTTTATGGAAGAAAATTGTCAAAATTAGTGTCAAATTGGCACTTTTTTTGTCGAAACTGTGGAAAAGTCTTTTAAATATGTTATGATTAATATGTGATTTTTATGAAAAAGACTATAATTGGTAGTAAAGTAGTAAAAAGAGCAGTAAAAACCTTATTAGTAGAAGCTTGTGTTATTGGATTCTTTATCTATATGAAAATAACACATCTTTATGATGCAATATTTTTGATAGCATTTTCTATCTTAAATTACAAGTTTTTTGCTATAAGTGATTAGGATGTGGTAATGATGTTTATAGATACTCATACTCATATTCTAGAAGAAGAAGCTAGTGAGTACTATAATAATGCAATAGAAGCTAATGTAAAAATTATGCTTACAGCTAGTGAGGATTTAAAGACTAGCCTAGAGGCAGTTAGGATAGCTAATGAGTTTCCTAACGTTTTTGCGTGCATAGGTGTTCATCCTTCTGATGCAAAAGATTTCAAAGATGAAGATATAGATAAGTTTAGAGAACTTTGCAAAGATAATAAGGTAGTTGCAATAGGTGAGATAGGACTTGATTATTACTATGGTAAAGAAGATAAGGATAGACAAATAGAAGTGTTTAAAATGTTTTTATCTTTGGCTCTAGAGGTTGATCTTCCTGTTGTTATTCATACCAGAGAAGCAACATTTGATACCATTAATATTCTAAAGGAATATAATGTAAAAGGGGTAATTCATTGTTTTAATGGTAGTATAGAGACTGCTAGAGAATATATGAAGCTAGGTTTTAGTTTTGGTATTGGTGGAGTTCTTACTTTTAAAAATTCTAAACTATTTGAAACTGTTAAAGAGATTCCACTAGACAAAATAGTGCTTGAAACTGATTCACCTTATTTAACACCTGAACCTTATAGGGGAAAGAAAAATGAGAGTAAGTATATTCCTATTATAGCTGAGTGTTTAGCTAAACATACTGGTAAAACACTAGAGGAAATAGCTGAAATAACGACTAATAATGCTAAGAGGATATTTAATATTTAGTGTATAAAATGGTGCACTTTTGACAAAGACTATAGAGCTTTGGTATAATTAATTACATGAGGAGAGTAATTTATGAAAAAATACAAACCCAAAAAGTGGTTTATTTATGCTAGATTAGTAAGTGCTTTTCTAATAATATTTACTTTTGGAAGAGGTACTAATGTTGTATATAATAAAGTCACTACAACTAATAATCATGAAACAAAAATGCTTTCACAAGCTATTATATTAGATAATAAAGAAGAAATATATGTTGATGAAAATCCTGTTCTTAATAAATATATGAATTTGCCTGAAAAGGGATTTGAAGTTACTATAGATAACAAAAAATATGAGATGAGCGAAGAAGATTATAATCTTTTAGTTTCTGTTGTTGCAGCAGAAGCTTCTAATAGTATTGATGATACTTTGGCGGTAATGAGTGTCATATTAAACAGAGCTGATAAACGTAATCTTACACCTGTGGAAGTCGTTACGGCACCTGGGCAGTTTGCAGGATACTTTAATTATCATTATTTTAATTATTTAAATGAAGATGGCTCTCTTAGAGATGTGACTAAAGTTAATGCTATTAAAGATGTAGTTAATGATGCTTTAAATGGTGTTAGAAATAACAATTATTATGGCTTTAGATCTTGGGGAACAACTAGTTATAGTGATAACTATATAGTTGAAAGAGGAAATAGGTATAATTAATGGATAATTTTAGTTTTAAGAAAAGTTTGGGACAGAACTTTCTTATAGATGATAATATTAAGAGAAAAATTGTGGATGCTTCTAGCATAGAAGAAGATTCTATTATTATTGAAGTTGGTCCAGGAAGTGGGGCTATAACTAAGTTATTAGTTAAGAAAGGTGTTCCTGTTATTGCTTTTGAAATTGATACAAGACTTAAAGAAGAACTAAGTAAGATAGATAGTGATAATTTAACTGTCATTTATGAAGATTTTCTTAAAGTTAATTTAAATGATGTTTTAAAAGATTATAAATATAAAAAAATACATTTAATA
>CADBRE010000032.1 GCA_902797005.1 uncultured Erysipelotrichaceae bacterium
AGTGCCTCCTTTCTACAAAAGAAAACACTTTGAAAAATAAAAAGCACATCATTTCTGACGTACTTTGAATTCAAATGGAGCAGGTGATGGGAATCGAACCCACGTTAGCAGCTTGGAAGGCTGAAGTTCTACCATTAAACTACACCTGCATTTCCTCAAGACATTTACAATTCTAACAAATCCATAATAATTTGTCAAGTACAAAATGGTAGAAATTCAGCATAAATTTATTAACTGTTAGAAAATGATTTTTTTAAAAATAATTATATACAAATTAATAATCTCTATGTTAAAATTAATGTATAAGGTAGTACATAATATTATATGTGAATCTACCATATTGGTGAGGAGGTATTATGAGTAGAGTAGGAACAATTGCTAGAGGAATAAGAACTGGAGTGATTAAAAAGGGAGATAATTTGGTTGATATTACTGTCAATAGCGTACTTGAAGCATCTAATGAAGAAGGATTTAAGCTTCAAGACAGAGACATTATTGCAATTACTGAAGCTGTTGTAGGTATTAGCATGGGCAATTATTGTACAGTTGATGATATTGCTAAAGATATGAGCAGAAAATTTGAAGGAAAACATTTAGGTATTGTTTATCCAATCTTATCTAGAAATAGATTCGCTGTTTTACTTACTGCATTTGCAAGGAGCATGGATAAAATTACTATGGTACTTAGTTATCCATCAGATGAGGTAGGAAACGATATTCTTGATAAAGAAAGATTGAGAAACCTTAATATTCCAATGTCAAATTATGTTATGAGTGAAAGTGAATATTCAGAAAAATTTGGAGATTGGAAGCATGTATTTACTGGTGTTAATATGGTTGATTTCTATAGAGATTTATGCAAAAGTGAAAACTGTGAAGTTGAATTTGTTTTTTCAAACAACCCTGATGTAATACTTGATTATACTGACGAAGTACTATGCGCTGATATACATACTAGAAGTGAGACTAAACGTATAATTAAAGATAAAGGTGCTAAAACTGTTTTGGGATTAGATGATATCATGACTGAAAGTATAGATGGAAGCGGCTACAACAGCAAATATGGACTTTTAGGTAGTAATCGTGCCACTGAAGAAAAGGTAAAATTATTTCCGGATAATGCACAAAGCTTAGTGGAAGAAGTTCAAACCAAAATTAAGGAAAAAACAGGCGCTTTAGTAGAAGTAATGGTATATGGCGATGGAGCATTTAAAGATCCAGTTGGAAAAATATGGGAATTAGCAGATCCTGTTGTTTCACCATTTTATACAAGCGGTTTAGAAGGAAGTCCTAACGAATTAAAGCTTAAATATTTATCTGATAATAAGTTTGATTCTTTAAAAGGAGAAGATTTAAACAACGCAATTAAAGAAGCTATCCGTGAAAAAGAAAGTAATCTGAAAGGTAAGATAGAAACACAAGGAACTACACCTAGAAGATATACAGATTTAATTGGCTCATTATGTGATTTAGTTAGTGGAAGCGGTGATAAAGGAACTCCAGTTATACTAATTCAAAACTATTTTAAAAATTATTCAGAAGATTAAAAAAGAAGGTTCACATAAGTTTAATGTGAACCTATTTCTTTACTTATAAAGTCATAAATAGATTTTAAAGAATTATTCGTATTGACTTTATTTAGTTTATTTTTCATTGATTTAGTTAGAAAAGGGTATTTTATATACATTTTTACTTTTCTTGTAAGAGCTAGTGGGTGCTTAACTTTAACTGAGTAATGATTTTTAATCATAAACTTTGCATTATATAATTCTTCTCCATTAATTTCAGGTATAAGTATGCTTGGCTTTTTTAGTGCTATACATTCAATTAAAGTTTTGCTTCCGGGTTTCGTAATAACAAAATCACTTGCATTCATAAGATTATCAATTGATTTAATATATCCCAAAACAAGTGTGTTTTTAATTTTGTTTTTATAACAGCAGTTTTCACACTTGGTTTTTAATGACCTGTTTTTGCCGGCCATAAATATAATGTTTATTGGCAGATTTTGTTTGACCAATGTTTTAAAATAATCATAGGTATAATCATATCCACTCGTACCACCTGCAAAAAACATAAATGTTGGAATGTCTTCTCTTAAACTGTATTTTCTTAAAATTGTTTTTCTATCTTCTAATGCTTCTTCAATGCTATTCTTTGGAAATCCAAATGGATAAATTATTTTTTCATTAATTCCCATTTTTATTAGTGCAAATTTTGTAATAATGTTATCAACAGCGAAGTAGTTACTATTGTTATTTGTTATCCACCATTTACTAGGATTTAGTTCGGTAATTAGTGTTAATAATTTACAGTTTATCAACATTTCTTTCTTAAATGATGAGATTATATAAGATACATTTGGATTAAGAGATATTACAAAGTCAGGATTAAATGTTAAAACTTGATTTTTAATTTTTTCTATATTAAATGCTTTAATTCCTACGTTTGATATATGTGAGCAAATAATTTTATTGTTGATCATTCCATATAAAAGTGAAAATGCTTGAATATTATGCTTAGCATGATTATATATGTTTATTCCAAGTTTACCTACTTTATTAGAAAACTTACTTAAATCTATTATTTTTATTTCAAAAGTGTTTTTACAGATAAAATAGTTATAAAGAGTATTAGCTATTTCTTCTGATTTATCATCTTTTATATATCCAATTAAAACTTTCTTTTTCATTTTTCCTCTATAATAATTATATACTATTTATTTTTTTTAAACAAGAATAATTGATTAAGAGCTGTGACTTAACTATGAATAATGTTTGTAACTTGCAATAAAAAACATCTATCATTTTATTAATCGTTATTGTATAATTATAGTGGGAGGTAATTATGAAGGGTAGATTGCCTAAGTGGAAAGAAAGAAGCTTATTTGAAAAATTTTTAAGCTGTTTAGTCATAGTATTTGGTGTTTTGGCTATAACTGTTATTATACTTGAACCTACGGGTGCAAATAATAAGTTTTTCTCATTATTTTTTTCGTTAGAACTATTAAGTTTAGGGTTAGTTCATTATAATTATAATAAAGGCGGCTCTATAGCGATAGTAGTAATGGCACTTGCTTATCTAGTTTTAACGTTTGTTAAAATGTTTTGGTAGGTAATATTTATCTATATATTATTTATAAGAAGGAGGAAAAATGAAAAGATTTCTTATTGTAATTGTTGGAGTAATATTCTTAGCTGTAAGTGTTTTTATGTTTTATAAAAATAAAAAGTTAACTGAAAAGTGTACTGAAGAAACTGTTGCTACTGTTGTTGACATGAAACAAGAATTTTCGGGAGATGGCGATTCCTCATCTTACTTGTATTATCCTATAATAGAATATTTAGCAAATGAAGAAAATGTAAGAGTAACTATGGATAAAGGATCTAATGTTCCTGCATATGAAATAGATGATACTATTACTATTTTGTACAATCCTAGCAAAGTTAAAGAGTTTATAGTTAAAGGCGATATGTCCTTAAATATTTTTAGTATTGTGTTTTTAGGAATAGGTGCTTTACTATGTGGGTATGGGACTTATACTCTAATAAAGAAAGATTAGAGAGGAGATAATTAAGATGGTTAAGATAAGGGATTTTGTTAGAAAATATAAAAAGTTTACATTCTTTATTGGCTTATTAATAATTGGATTAGTCTTTACTTTTGTAGGCGTTAAATCAGCTTTAGAACCAAAAGTAGAAGGAATAGAGGTTGATGCTAGAATTGTTGATATTCATAAAGAAGAAGGGGTGACTAATGCGGATGGATATACTGAATTCATATATACTGTTTACGTGGATTATGTAGATAATGATGGAAGTGCTCATTCAAGAGTTGAGTATCCTATTCATGAAGATGACATGGTAATCGGACAAGTTATAAAAGTAAAGTATAATCCAGAAAACCCAAGTGAATTGGTGGTAAATAATTCTTTAATAGCGAATATCATATTTATATGTGTAGGAGCTTCAGCAGTAGTTGTATCTATATATATGATAATAAAGACAGCGAACGCTAAAGATATTAATGAGTTCAATAAAGTGGATATGAGTAGTGCTTCTAATGAAGAAATAGAAAAGATTAAAAATAATTCAGAGGAAACGAAAGAGTATTATTTTCATTTTGCCGGCGATAGTAATCAAAGTTATATACTTGAAACTATGGATAGAGAGCCCGTTTACGAAGCAATTTGTGATAAAGTGGGAATAGTAAGTAATTATAAGTTTACTTTTATAAATCATTTAAGTGGCAAAGAAGAAGAGCATTCAGTTTCACATGTAATATCTTCTTCATACGATAGCTTTGTTACAAGTTCTAGTTTTAAAGTTGATAATGTTAATGTTTGGGATATAATAGGTAAAGAAGGTTATTCATTAGATCCTCATTTAAATGGATTTAAGTCATACTTTGATGTATTTCATTATGGGATTAAAGTGGCCAAAATTGAACTTGCAGGAACAAATGCTTATAAAGAAGGAACAAGTAAGTTGCTTGGAAATGTTCCGATTAAAGGAATGTTTAAAGTTTATTCAAAAAATAGTGATATAGATATGGTGTTCTTATGTGCATTTATCTTGTCAAAAGTAGATTTATTTTAAAATAATTAAAGAAAGAAGGAAGTAGGAAATGAAAAAGAAAGTATTATATGGTTTTATAGTTTTATTAATTGTAACTGTTGTTACAGGATGTGGAAAAGAAAAGGAAGAAGAGAAGAAGGAATTAACTATTGTTTGTACAAGTGAGAAAGATACAAGCTCTGGATTTGAAATGCAAAATGAGTTAACTTATAGTTTTGATGATAATCAATATGCTACAAGTTATTCAGTAGCTACTACTCAAAAGTTCGATGATAAATCATTGTATGATATGTACAAAACAGCACAAGAAGAAACTGCAAAAGATACATCATCAGAAAACTTTGTATATGATTTAAAGTCTAATGATGAAGATATGACTCTTGTTTTCACAGTAACAATTAAGAATTATAATGTAGATAATGCAGAAACGGAAGAAGATAAAGATGCTTTGAAAGCTAGCTCAATATTACAAACTAATGAAGAACAAGGATATACTTGTAAAGTTAATGGTCTAGATAGAAGCAAGTTGAAGTAATAATTAAAGCCTCATGTGAGGCTTTTTATATGTAAAAAAACTCAAACCAATAAAAGTTTGAGTTAATAATCTTATGGTACGGACAAATAGTATATCCGAAACCTTAGGAATAGCCCATAAACAACTAATCACTAAATACATTTTAACATATATATAATTTATTTCAATAGTTTTAATTTATTTTTGAGGTTTTTGTAATCTTTTAATTAAGATTTCAGCACCAGAAATTGAACCATTATTAAGTGAAGATGATTGTTCCTCTGCAAATTGTTGTTGTTCTAAATAATTGTGTAATTGTAATGTACGATTTATGCCTCTTTCATATTTGCTTTGTTTATTAACTTCTAAATTACTAAAAGTA
>CADBRE010000033.1 GCA_902797005.1 uncultured Erysipelotrichaceae bacterium
AGAGTATCCACTTTTGTCTTTAGTTATTAGTGGAGGACACACTGATCTTATTTATATGAAAGAAGAAGGAAGTTTTGAGTATTTAGGAAGTACGCTTGATGATGCAATAGGTGAATGTTTCGATAAAGTTGCAAGAATACTTAGTATGCCTTATCCTGGTGGACCTAGTATAGAAAAAGCAGCTAGAGAAGGAAAAGAGACTTATCCTATGCCTAAAATACTAGATGACGAAACTTACAATTTTAGTTTTAGTGGTATTAAATCACATGTTAATAATATGGTTCACAATGCTAATCAAAGAGGCGAAGAGATTAATAAAAATGACATGGCTCATTCTTTCCAAAATTGTGTTACTAATGCTTTAGTAAGTAAATGTGAAAAGGCTGTTGTTAATTATAATGTAAAAAACTTTGCTGTTGCAGGTGGTGTTGCTGCCAATAAGTTTATAAGAGGAGCGCTTAGTGATATGTGTGAGAGACACGGAGTTAAGATGTTCGTTCCTGAGTTTAGATATTGCACTGATAATGCTACTATGATTGGTGCTGCTGCATATATTCTTTATAGAGCAGGTAAATTTAGTGATTTGTCAGTAAATGCTTCTTCACATGAAGAGTTAGATGTAACAGATTTTAGTAAATAAGAAAGGGAGGTGAAAACAAATGGAAAAACTAGAAGAATATAAGGAAATATTAAATAGGTATAAAAATGGTGAATTTGGTGATGAAGCTTTATCACTTTACGAAATACTTGAAAAAGCAGGGCGTCTTACTATCTTAGATGAAATGAGCATAGAAGAGATAACCGTTTTAGTAGAGAAAACTCATGGAATAACTAAATCATTATATTTAAATATTAGAAATAAAAAAATGAACGCCGAAAAGTAAATAATGCTTATTGAAATTTAGCGTTTTTTGCTGTATTATTATTTATAGTAGGAGGCTACTTATGAATCTTAAAAATATATATATTACTACTATAATATCAGTAGCGTGTTTGATCATTATTACTACTATGGGTACATATGCTTATTTTGCACCTGATATAGAAGGAGCAGGGAAATCAATTAGAATTGCTTCAGGCAAGATAGACTTGGTAGTAAGTAATTTTTCAGTTAGTCCTGTAAGTCCTTTGAAACCCATTTATGATAATGCTATTAGTACAAGCACTGATGCTTATAAGACAACATTCACCGTATCTAAAAGTGATGATAGCAATTTAGATGCGTGTTATGGAATATATTTATATGTTGATGAAATTGGTGAAAACCTAAAAAGTGAATATTTTAAATATAGGTTTGAAAGTGATAATACAGCTATACTAGGAAGTTTTGATCCTTCAAGAGCATCTTTTGATGCAAATGGGAAAGCTATTATATCATTAATAGGAAACGAATATTTTTCAAAGACTGATAATACACCTAAAGAGTATACACTTACACTTTGGCTATCGTATGATTCAGTTAGTGACCAAAGCAATATATTATTAGGAACAGATAGTACAAGAACTTTTAAAGGCCATTTAGTTGCCTCTGGTAGAAATGGGGTATGTAATTAGAACTTTTAAAGTTCTTTTTTTCATCAAAAAAACTCTCTTGACGAGAGAAGATATTTATGGTATATTTAATACCAGAAGAGCAATATTATTTAAATGTTTTTTTCTTAGATCTTCCTAATATATATTCTATACTTATATTATAAGTCTTAGAGATTGCAAAGATATTAGTAGTTGTTATAAGATTCTGACCTATTTCATAATGGCTATATGTAGTTTGTGATAATCCACATTTATTAGCAAACTTTTCTTGCGATAGGTTTAAGCTTTTTCTGATTTCTTTCAGTCTTTTTCCTATTTCAACTTTATCATTGTTAATTGGCTTGTTATATATAGTGTTTTCTCTAATGAGTCCTAAAACAAAATCTATGGAATATTTATATAGATTACAGAACATAATGAGCTTATTTAATGGAATAGGATCATGAGCTGTTTCCCACCCTGAAATAGTCTTTCTACTGACTTTTAACACTTTACCTAGTTCTTCTTGTGTCATTTCTAATTCTTCACGACACCATTTAAAATTGTTATCTATCATACTTATCACTATTAATTATTTTCCCATTTATTTAAATAATAGCATTAAATGTCTGACTAATAGGTTAAAAATGTGCTATAATGTTGTGGGAGAGGAGTTATTATGGATAAAGTTAGAATAGGTAAATATATAAATGAATTAAGAAATAAAGAAGGATTATCTCTGGAAGAATTATCTAGGTTTACTGGCGTTTCTCCTAAAACCATATTGAAGTGGGAAAGTGGCAAAATTTTGCCAAAAATGCATGATTTAGCTTTATTAAGTTTTAGATTTGATGTGAGTATTAATGATTTGTTAAATGGAGATTCGAATCATTTAAAAGATGATGATATGATTTATTATTATGCTATAGTAGAAAGAAAGAAGGAGAAAGTTAGAATAATAACTGTTTCAATTTTAATTATTATATTAGTATTTATAGTGCTATTTAGTTTAATTGCTAGATAGTTTTTATTTTGATATAATGTTTATGGAATGTGGAGGAGGTAAAATGAAGACTGTTGTTATTACTGGAAGTGCAAGAGGGCTTGGTTTTAACCTGGCTAGATTCTTTAGAGAATATGGCTTTAATGTTGTTATTAGTGATTTAAAAGAAGAGAATTTAGTAAAAGCTAAAAGAAATCTTATGAAGACAAAATATGAAGGAAAGGTTTCTTATAAAACTTGTGATGTTACTAAATTAAATGAACTTGAGGAACTATTAGAATTTGCTGTTAAAAAGTTTAAGAATGTTGATATTTGGATTAATAATGCTGGAGTTAATCAACCACAAAAAGCAATTTGGGAGTTATCTAAAAAAGAGATTAATACTATATTAGATGTTGATTTAAAGGGCTGCATCTATGGATCTAAAGTGGCTATGGAATATATGAGTGAAAATCATAGTGGGGCTATTTATAACATAGAAGGTTATGGAAGCAATGATGCTCATATGCTTGGGCTTAATATGTATGGGACAAGTAAAAGGGCTGTTACTTATTTCACTGAATCTTTAGCGCAGGAAGCAGAGATTAAAAATACAGGTGTTATTGTAGGTAAGTTAAGCCCTGGAATTATGATTACTGATTTTACTACTCATTCTTTAGGCGACAATGCAATAGAATTATCAGAAAAGACTAAGAAGGTTTATAATATTTTAGGTGATAAACCTGAAACAGTTGCTAAGTTTTTAGTTGATAGAATGATAAGAAACCATAAAAATGGTGTTAAGATTAACTGGCTTACTAATGGAAAAGCTTTTGTTAGATTCTTAACTGCTGGATTTAATAAGAAAAACTTTTTTGAATGAGACTTTAAATACAAAGGAGGGTTTTAATATGAGGCTAGATTTGGAACTAGTAAGTAGAGGTTTGGCAAACACAAGGAGTAAAGCACAGGAAACTATAAAAAACGGACATGTTTATTTAAATGGAAAGTTAGTCACAAAAAATTCATTATTAGTTAGAGCAGATGATACCTTAACCTTAGACAACGATGTTTTAAAATATGTTTCTAGAGCAGGTTTAAAATTAGAAAAAGCTATAGATACTTTTGGAATAATATTAAAGAATAAGGTAATGTGTGATATTGGTTCATCGACTGGTGGATTTACAGATTGTGCTCTTCAAAATGAAATTGAGAAAGTTATTGCTATCGATGTTGGAACAAACCAATTGGATGAAAAACTAAAATTAAACAGTAAAGTTCAATTATACGAAAATATGGACTTTAGGAATGTGGATGTTAATATATTGAATGGTGTTGATATTATTACCATGGATGTATCTTTTATATCTGTAAAAAAGCTAATGTCTAAAATATTTGAAGTCAATAACATTAAGGAAATTGTTTGTCTAATTAAGCCACAGTTTGAATGTGGAAAAGAAATTGCTGATAAATATAAAGGAATTGTATTAGATAAAAATGTGCATAATAGTGTTATTAAAGATATAATAGATAGTTTCAATGATATAGGGTTTTATGCTCAGGGTCTAACTTATTCTCCAATTAAAGGAGGAAGTGGAAATATTGAATACTTGTTATACTTAAATAAAGATATGCCAAAAACTATTAATATAAATCAAATAATAAATGAAGCTTTTAAATTATAAAGGACTAATAGTCTTTTTTTCTTTTCTGAATAATATACTTAAATGGTGAAAGCAATGAATGGCATAAAGGGACTTAGCAGTAACGAAGTAATTAAATCTAGAAAAGATAATGGCAGTAATGAGATAACACATTATAAGAGAAATACTATATTTTCTTTGATTATAGAATCTTTAAATGATCCGATTATTAAGATACTTTTAGTTGCTTTGGGAGTTAAAATCCTTTTCTTTTTAAATGATAGTGATGTGTATGAAACTATAGGTATTATTGTTGCTATTATACTTGCAACTGTTAT
>CADBRE010000034.1 GCA_902797005.1 uncultured Erysipelotrichaceae bacterium
AGGGGGTTTTACTTCAGGGGTAGAAAGAAGGTGATATATGTGAGGAATATAGAAAAGCAATTAGTTATTATCATCAAAGTATTACTCACTATTATTATTTTGTTAGTATTTGCTTTAGCAGTGCTAATAGAAAAAGCCTTCTGACTAAGCAGAAGGCACATAGCAATATGGTAACCTCTGACTGACAAATATCAGAAGTTCCTTTTTATTATATGAAGATCTCTCTTCTATATACATAATACCACAAATATTTACCGTTGACAAGCAAATCAACTTAGTGTATAATCATCTTCGTAAAGCAAAGAGAAGGACGAGTAACATTTATCCTTATTTATAGAGAGCTAACGTTTGGTGAAAGTTAGTAATAAGTAAATGCGAATAAAAACCTTTGAGTGGCCTTATGGTCCGGAAGTTAAACTTTCGTTAAAAAAAGAGATAATCAGTTAATGATTAAGAAGGGTGGTACCGTGCACAAAGCGCCCCTTCAATCATTAACTTTTTTTATTAAAGGAGGAGGAAATAAAAATGAGAGAATTATCTGAACAAGAACTAGTTAGAAGAGGAAAACTAGATGAGATTAGAAAAGTAACTAATCCATACCCAGAAAACTATGAAAGGACACATACTTTAAAAGAAGCAAAAGTTTTAGAAGATGGTACAAGTGATGTAAAAATCGCAGGAAGAATAGTCTTCATGAGAAAAATGGGTAAACTTAGCTTTGCAAAAATAAGAGACATAGAATGTGACATGCAACTAGAAATAAAAGTTGATATGATTGGCGAAGAAGCATATGAGTTCTTCAAAAAACAAATTGACACAGGAGACTTTGTTGGTGCAGAGGGAGAAATATTCACAACACAAACTGGTGAAAAAACACTAAGAGTACATGTACTAACTTTCTTAGGGAAAGCTTTAAGACCACTTCCAGAAAAGTTCCATGGCTTAACAGATACGGAAATTAAATATAGACAAAGATATGTTGATTTAATAACAAATGAAGAAGCCAGAAAAGTATTCTTGGGAAGAAGCAAACTTTATGCATTCTTACATAGCTATTTAGCTAAAAATGGATTCTTAGAAGTAGAAACACCTATTTTACAAACAGCAATATCAGGAGCATCAGCAAGACCATTTTTCACACATCACAATGCACTAGATCAAGACTGTAACTTAAGAATTGCACCAGAAACATATTTAAAAGAATGTATAGCAGGTGGATTTGACAGAGTTTACGAATTAGCTAAATGCTTTAGAAATGAAGGAATGGATCCACAACATTTACAAGAATTCACACAAGTTGAATGGTATGTTGCTTATTGGAGATATGAAGATAATATCAAGTTCTTCACAAAGTTTGTACAAGATTTATTAATGGAATTAACTGGAAAAATGACAGTTGAATACCAAGGAAGAATAATAGACTTTAGTGGAGATGAATGGGCACGCGTAGATTACTGCAAAGAATTAGAAAACGTACTTGGATTTGACTGCTTATCAATAGAGGACCCGGAAGAATTAAAAACAAAAATAGTTGAAAAAGGATTATTTACCTATGGAGATTTGACTGAATACAAATCTGTATCTCAAGTTATAGACTTCGTATATAAAAAGAAAATAAGAGAAAATATAGTTAACCCTACAATAATCTTCAACTACCCTGCTAAATTAAAACCATTAGCAAGAAGATGTGATGAAGACAAAAGAAGAGTTGACGTATTCCAAGTAGTAGTATGCGGTACCGAACTATGTAATGCATATTCAGAATTAGTAAACCCTATTGAACAAAGAGAAGCATTTGAGGATCAATTAAAAGCAAAAGCAGAAGGCGATGAAGAAACTATGGACTTAGATGAAACATATCTAATGGCTATGGAACAAGGTATGCCACCTATCTCAGGACTTGGATTTGGAATAGATAGAATAATAATGCTAATATATAATCAAGAATCAGTAAGAGATGTAGTATTATTCCCTCTTATGAAACCTGAAAATTAGTAGATTCAAAAAATCTACTTTTTTTGTACAAAATAAGTTTCAAAAGCCTATAAAATAAGGAATTTTTGATTAAAAAACTTGTAAGAAACCAAATATCTATTGTATAATTTAATTAAGGAGGTAAAAGGAAAATGAAAAAGAACTTAGTGTCTAAACTAATTGCACTAGTTTCTTGTTTGCTAATAGTTGTTGCTATTGTTTTAAATAACAAAGTTGGTCAGTATCTAGCATTAGCTGGAGCAACTGCTTTATTTGTACTAACTATTATTAAATGGGTAGTACCAGAAAAGAAAAATATGTTATTTAAAATATTAGTTACTTTAGGACTATATTTATTCGTTCTAACATGGATAATTCCTTCAGCAGCTGCAAATGGAACAACTATATCACAAAAAGAAATATACAGAATGAGTCTATATTCAGTACTTGAATATCCTTGGTTGACAGTTCAATATTTCTTACAACAACTATTATTTATAGCTGCGGTTGGCGGTTTCTATGGAATATTAAGAGAAACTGGTAAATATAGAAGCTTACTAGAAACTATTGCAAAATCTATGAAAGGAAAGGAAACAGTATTTTTAGTAGCAGTATCATTCGTGCTAGCTGCCTTATCAAGTGTATTTGGATTAAATCTATATTTATTTATATTTATTCCAGCTCTTGCAGGTATAATACTATTAATGGGTTATGATAAAATTACTGCATTTGCTGTTACATTTATTGCACCACTTATTGGTGTTATAGGTGCAACATATAATGATGTTGTAGTTTATTACATTAATCAAGTATTAGCTACAGAATATACTACTGAAATAGTTGCTAAAATAGGTCTATTTGTACTAGCTTTTGTAGTTTTCATGACATTTGTACTTAAACATGCTAAAGAAAGCAAATCAAAAGCAAATGAATTAACTGAAAAAGTAGAACTATTCTTAGGTGAAAAGAAAGCATCTAAAAAATCAGCAGCAGCTATAATAGTATTATTCAGTTGCATATTTGTACTTCTAATACTAGGATATACTAATTGGAGCAGAATATTTGGCGTAGAAGTATTTAATGATTTCTACAAAACAATAACTGAATGGACTGTAAGAGAAAGCACAATAGTTGCATACATATTAGGTGAGCTTAAAGCTTTCGGAACATGGCAATATGAACAATTTACTGTATTACTATTATTAGCTTCAATACTATTAAGTGTAATCTATAGACTAAGACTTGAAGATGCTTTAAAAGCATTCGGAAGAGGTATTGCTCGTTTAGCAAAACCATTATTAGTTTTCGTAGCTGCTTACACAATAGTTGTAATTATTGCTTATCATCCAATTATAGTATTCTTAACTGATAAATTAGTGAAAATAGCTGGAACACATACAGGTATACTTGGAGATATACTATTCATAGTAGTTTCTACATTAAACACTGTATTCTCTACTGTTTTCAATATAGACATACTATATATGGTTCAATCAACAGTTCCATATCTAAATGCATATTATGCTAATTCTACAGATAGTTTAGCTGTAATAACTCAATCAGTTTATGGTTTAACATCTATGATAGCACCTACATCTATACTATTAGTTTTAGGTCTAGAATATTTAGAAATACCATATAAAGATTGGCTAAAGAGTTCATGGAAAATGATATTAAGCTTATTAGCAATTATATTAGTTGTAATCTGCGTAGTAGTATTTATCTAAAATAATTGAATAAAAAAATATAAAACATCTCAATATATCATAGAATATATGGAGGTGTTTTATTTTGAATAACTATTCAGAAGAACTAAGAAGTATACTAAAACAAAGTGAAATATTGGCCTTAAATAATGGAAACAACGAAGTAAACACACTACATTTTTTGATTGCAACAATAAATAGTAATACAAACGCATCAAACGTACTACACAATAGCAACATTACATTAGAAAATCTAATAAACCATCTAAATAATGAAACCAAAACTAAAGACTATATATTTTATAGTAAAGAGTTTTTAGCTTGCATAGAAACTATAATACTAGAATCTGATGAACTAAATGAAGAAATAACAACAAACATACTTCTATCAACAATATTGCAAAACAAAAACACAATATGCTATAAAGTCTTAAAAGAATTAAATATAAATATACAAAACATTATAAATAGTCTAAAAACAAAAGATATATCAAATATGAAACTAACTATAAAAGAATTAGCAGTTGATCTAACCGAGCAAGCAAGAAAAGATGAGCTAGATAAAGTAATAGGCAGGGATAAAGAAATAGAAAGAGTTATTGAAATACTAGCTAGAAAGAATAAAAACAACCCTATCCTTATAGGAGAAGCCGGAACAGGTAAAACAGCAATAGTTGAAGAACTAGCAAGAAGAATTGCAAACAATGAAGTACCTTCTTTCCTAAAAAACAAAACAATACTAAACCTTAATCTTGCATCAGTAATTGCTGGTACAAAATACAGAGGTGAATTTGAAGAGAAGCTAACAAAAATTATAAAAGAATTAGAAACAGTTGATAACCTAATACTATTTATAGATGAAGTTCATACCTTAGTTGGTGCAGGAGGAGCTGAAGGCGCAATTGATGCATCTAACATACTTAAACCTGCCCTAGCAAGAGGAAAAATAAGAGTAATAGGCGCTACTACAAACAACGAATATACAAACAGTATAGCCACTGATAAAGCATTAGATAGAAGATTCCAAAAAGTAATTGTAAATGAACCTACAAAAGAAGAAACAAAAGACATACTTAAGAAAATAAAAAAAGATTATGAAACATATCATAATGTAAGAATTAAAAATAGTATAATTGATAAACTAGTTAACTTATCAACAATATACATAAAAGATAGACATGAACCAGATAAAAGTATAGATTTATTAGATGAAGTATGTGCAAGAGCTAACATAGTAAAAACTAAAGATGAAAGTAACGAATACTTCAAAAAACTAGATAAACTAAAATTGCAAAAACAAAACTTTTTAAAACAAGAAGACTATATTAATGCAACAAGAATAAAGAATGAAATAGACAAACTAACAATCAAACAAAATAATAAATCACACCTTAACCCATCACCATCAGTAACAGAAAATATCTTACTTAAAGTTCTTGAAAACAAATGCTCATGCCCAATATACGAGCTACAAGATAACACATATTTATCTAACCTAAACAAACAACTATTAAATGAATTTCCGAATAATAAAGAACAAATAGATACACTTACTGATATAACAAAAGATATATTTGCAAAACAAAAAAATAAACCAGCATCAATTCTAATAAAAACACAAAATGACAAATTAATAACTAAATATGCACAAATCTTAAAATTAAACACAATTAAATTGGAAGGTAATGACTACACTACATCAATAAGCATAAACAAAATAATAGGATCACCTGCAGGCTATGTAGGATATAATGAAAAGAACACAATATTCGAAAAACTTAAAACATATTCTAGATCAATAATAATTGTTAACAACTATGAACTTATTAACAATGAAATACAATCACTAATACAAAGCATGATAAAAACAGGAACACTAAAACTAGCAAATAACGATAGCATAGATGTATTTTCATGCATATTTATACTATTAGAGAATAACACTGAAAAACCACTAGGATTCATTAATCAAGAAGAAAAAACATCAGCATCATACGATTATACTATAAACCTAAATGAAAAAGTGTTAATGAACTAGCAAAGTAAAAACTTGTGAAAATAACTTCACAAGTTTTGTTTTAAAATTAGTTGACTATTCAACATTTATCTGATATGGGGAATCAATTGTGCCATTTCCAGATAGCCATTTTGTATTTGCTGTTAATGATAAAACAGGCCTAATCAAATATGAGTTTTTTACTGAGGGTCCAGCACTATTTAACCGCCCAAAATAACCACTTGTAGATAATACATTAAAAACTCCAGTATAACCGCGTGAAAATGTAGGGCTCATCGTCCACCATTCTTTAGACCCTACAATAGATCTCTCAGATGTGATTTCACTAGTACTTGCATTTAAGCCATACCATGCTCTTAAATTATTATTTAAAACATTACCACCTGCATAAATTACTTCATCCCCCGTCATTAAAGCTATTGGATAATCTAACCACCCATTAGTAAATTGAACTCCATTAACATTGTAAACATCTTTAGAATACCTATCTTCATATGTATTTCCCTCATAATAAGCCCATTCTGCTCTTTCTTTAAATCCCATTGTGTTTGCACCACACGCTAATGAAGGAGCTTTTGATGACTCTAATCTCCCATATGCCCCAAAAATCGTTATTTTTGTTAAACCACCACTTTTATCATCAGTTGTACTTCTATCATTACAGTATACTGCTTTTGTATCTATATAATTTTCATAGTCGGTATTTTCAAATGTAGTTTTATAGAAATTATCTACTGCTATCTTTATGTTGCTATCTGCATTATTGCCTCTAATATTAGAGAGTGTTGTTGTTCCTTCGGTATAATCATCAGTTCCTATTGTATACCCTACATAATTAGGTTTATCGTCCAAACTATACCAGTTAGATGTTCCTATATATCCATTTTGTGTTATTCCTATTATTTTATTACCTTGAGAATCAGTTACTAATCCACTTCCTGAGTATAGTAATCTAATCCCTCCACCTGTTGATGCTTCATTAGTTCTTATTATTCTCCAGTATAAATCTCTTCCAGGCGTACAGTTCTTTCCTCCAGTTTGTGGACACTTCCCAAAGATTACCCAGTTATTTCTTGCATCACCTGCATAATATAAAACTGTTTCGCCTAGTTCAGCATTGTTCGTTCTAAAGAAAGTTCTAGCACTATCACTATATGCTGTATTAAAGTTAGTTCTTTCTTCAGCCCATTCAGTGTTGTATACTCCATTATCACTTAATATGTGATACTTTAATGTACTTGAATCTAAATCAGTTATTACTAAATCAGTACTTTCTGTTCCGTTTTGTATTCCTATATTACCTGATAATATTTTCTGCATATCTGCTGCCTGATTTTCTTCTGAATCTTTGTATCTAAATGATATTGTGTATTCATGTTTTGCATCTTTATCAAGTGATATGTTGTAAGCTAAAACTAGTTTCTTTGCTATTTGTGATTTAGGAACATTAATGTAATTATTATCATCACTTATAGTGTTGTATCCATCTTCACTTTCAATTTTAAATTGTAAGAACCCATTTGTTACAAATGTGTTTTGAAAGTTTTCTATGAGTAAGTCATATGTAGTATTTGCATTGGCTTTATTCTCTATTGTAAATGTTTTAGATGTACTCCATCCAGGTATTATAGAATCTTCAACTATTGAAGCATTATCAGTAAGCACTAATCTTAAATATGCTGTTTCCATTACCATATTTGATCCTGTTCCCACTATTTGAATTGTGTAGTATGCTAATGATACCCCTATTAAAAGTACTAGCACCGTTACTATTGATATTATTAAATATTTCTTTGTCATACTATTGCCTCCACACGACATATATTGTCGTTCTATTATCATTTTAACAATTCAAAAAACTAATGTCAATAATTAAATAGACTTTTTATGTCGTGGAAATTAATGTCGTTTTGTGTGATTATTGATTTAGGTGAATAGCATGATTAAAAAATATAGAAAAATTAAAGGAATAACACAAGAAGAACTTGCTGAGATGTTAGATATTACTCCTAGACAAGTACAGAGATTGGAAAACTATCAAAGTGATCCAAGGCTTTCAACATTAAAAAAGCTAATAAAGTGTTTAGAGATTAAAGATAAAGATATAATTGAGTATTTAAAAAAGTGAAGTTCATTTAAAATGTACCCATTGTCAAGGACTAAATAAAAAGAGAGAGTTTAGTCAATGGATGCGAAGAGATGATTTCTGTATTGCACAGG
>CADBRE010000035.1 GCA_902797005.1 uncultured Erysipelotrichaceae bacterium
AAAACCAATATATAATAAAGATAGTAAAGTTCTTATTTTAGGAAGTTTGCCTAGTAAAGTTTCTAGAGAAGAAAAGTTTTACTATGCTAATAAAACTAATAGATTTTGGTGCGTTATGGAAAAGATATTCCACGAAAGACTAGAAACAAATTCCGATAAAGAATCTTTTCTTCTAAGAAATAAAATAGCTCTTTGGGATACAATTAAGTCTTGTGATATATCATCTTCTTCAGATAGCTCAATTACTAATGTAATAGTTAATGATATAGATTCACTTATAAAGAAAAGCAGCATTAAAGTTATATTTTGTACTGGTAAGAAGTCTTATGAATTATTTAATAAGTATATAAAAGTTAATATACCTGTAATATATTTACCAAGTACTAGCAGTGCAAATGCATCTTTTAGTTTAGAGAAGCTTGTAAATGAATACAGTATTATTCTTGATTATTTGGACTAGTCATAAATTAAAAAAAGTATTATAATTAAGTTGGTGAAGGAAAATGGAACTATTCGGAAAACAATATAAATTAATTGAAAACTATAATGATGCTTTTAATGAAGAAGAAGTTAGAAGTAAAGCAACAGATTATTTTAAAGATTATGATTATATAGTGGGAGACATTGCTTACTCTAAATTAAGGCTTAAAGGCTTTACGAAAAAGGGAAATAAGCTTAATAAGAAAATCAATGATTTTAGCAGAGTAAAGAGCTATATTAAAGACAACTGTGCTTACGGATGCAAATATTTCATTTTAGAGAAAGAAAACATTTGATTTAAATGTTTTTTTATGCTATTATATTTATAGTAGGAGAGTGATGTTATGAAAAGAATTAATATACAAAATATAGATGGCTCTATGGAAGAAGTAAATCTAGTTAATTCTTTTGTTGTTAAAGATATTAATAAAAACTTCGTTATTTTATCTAAAGGTGAAGTAATAAAAGAAGGAATGAGTAAAGTATACATTTCAGAAGTTGTAACTGAAATGCCTGGTACTTATAAATTAGTAGGAGTTATTGATGAAAGTGTTTGGGATAAAGTTAAACAATCTATGAAAGAAATTGTTCAAGGACTAGAAGGTAATTATGTAGAAATTCCTGATAATGCTGTATTTAAAAATGAAGGTAATAGAGTTATTGGTTTAAAAGATGAAGATTTAAAGAAAATAGAAGAATCTTATAAGCCTGCTACTTTAGCAAGTGTAGAGCCTGTAGAACCAGTAATGCCAGAAGCGACAGTTGTTAGTGAACCTGCTCCAGTGGTAGAAACTGCTACTCCAGCAATAAACCAATCAGTAGAAGCTCAAGCTGAAGAAGCTAAAAATATATTTGATCAAATGGTAGAAGAAACTCCAGTAGTTGCAAATACAAGTGTTGAAGTTCCTGAAGTAGCTATTCCTGGAATGGAAGCTAATGTATTTGATAATCCAGCTGCTCCAGTTATGGAAAGCGCTGCCAAACCAGTAGTAGAGCCTGTTTCGCCAGTATTGCCTGTGGTAGAGCCAACTGTAACTGAAAATGTAAATCCTGAAGTAACATTAAGCACTCCACAAGATTTATATCAAACAGTGGCTGAACCAGTTGTTTCAAATATTGCACCAGCATTTGAGATGCCAACTGTAGAAACAGCAACAGTAGTTGAAACTCCAGCTGTTGAATCTGCACCTGTACAAGAAACAGCCCCAGTTTCACCAGTAATGCCTGAAGAAGAACCAGCTGTAGTAGCTTCAGAAGAAACTCCTGAACATGAAGTAAAACCTTATGAAGTGTATTTAGAAAGTGTAAGAAAAGCATTTGAAGATAAAGATGCAATGATAGAAGCATTAAAACAAAAGAATGAAGTGTTAGCTAGAGAAAACGAAAGATTAAATAATGAGTTAAAAATAGCTAATGAAAGAATGACAATAGCTGAGGGAGCAAGACAAGAGGCTTTTAGTCAAGCTACACCAGAAGCTAATAGAGTATTAACTCCAGAAACAAATATCAACATGGCTGCATAGAAATATGCAGTTTTAATTTTGCTTAAAATGTGATAAACTAAAGTTAAAAGAAGGTGCATATATAATGAAGTTTAACATTGATTTGCAAATAAAAGACATATATGACGAAAGAATAAAAGAGCATATTCATAAACTAACTAATATGTATTTAGATGAAGTATTTAAAGGTAATAAAGTATCATTCTATTATGAAGATATAAAAACAGGTTCATCAGTATCATTTAATCCTAGCATTTGCTTTTATGCAGCAAGCTCAATTAAAATACTTGCTGATTTAATGATGTTTGAAAAAGTAATGAATGGTGAATGTAGCTTAGAAGATAAAATACTTGTTAAAATGGAAGACTTAAAACAAGATACAGGCATCATAAAGTTTCAAAAAGAAGATACTTACTATACTTTAGAAGAATTAATGAAACTTACAATAACTGAAAGTGATAACACAGCTTATCTAAAACTAGTAAGTATGATAGGCAAAGATAAAATAAGAGAATATGGTCTATCTTTAGGAACAGAGCACACTATGGAAGGAAAAGAAACTGACTCATTTGGAATTGTAAATGCTAAAGATATGCTAGTTTATTGGAAGAAAGTTAAAGAGTTTATTGATGATGATAATGAGTATTCTTCATTATTTAAAGAATGGCTTCTAAATCCTAGCGTTAAACTAATAAATGACGAGAGTATTAATAATAAGCCTTTTATAAGAAAATACGGATCATATGAAATAGCATATCATGAAATAGGCTATGTAGAAGAAGAAAGACCTTATTACTTAATGATATTAACTCAGTTAAACAAAATAGATTATAAAGAAGAATTTGTTAATAAATCAGCTAAGATGATTAATGAACTTCATGAGATGATTAAAGGAAATGAATAACTATGAGATTAGAAGACAATATACAGGTTTTAAATGATGGACTAAGTGAAGAGCAATTACTTAGGTTAAAAGATTATTTAAAAACAAATATAAAACACACATTAGATTATTTTAATATGAATTCAGTAAATATAGTTATTAAAATTATTAATAATAGAAAAGAATTAGAAAAATTATATACTAATATGTTTAATGAAATACCCAAAGAATATGTAGTAGGCTGGATTAATGATGGAAATGGTGAAGTATATTTATTAAATTATAATGATTTTAATAACACACCTCATAGAGGCAAAACATTTGAAGACTATTTAAAGACAGCGCATCATGAGTGTGTTCATATTATTCATAGCTATTTTTGTAATAGAAATTATCCAATAAATGCTATATGGGAAGGCATAGCTTGTTACTTAAGCAATCAATATGAGGAAAAATCTTTAGGAGAGTTGACTTTATCTAATTTTCTGAATGATAGTTTAGATTATAGGTACTATTATACTTTAGTTAAAAAACTAAATATGAATTTATCTAAGGAAGAAATGTTTGGTATTCTTTCATCAACTAAAGATGTACAGCCTTATATAGAAGAGGTGTTAAGAGAATCAAAAAGAAGCAGTTTATGATAATTGCTTCTTTTATTATATTTCATAGAAATACAAAAAGATTGATAAATATTAGTGACTATAGATAAAAAATTTGATAAAATTACAATAGGTGAAGATGTATATGGATAAGAAAAAAATTGAAGAAATGTATTTGAGAATAAAATACAAATTAAAAATCTTAAATAATATTGAAAG
>CADBRE010000036.1 GCA_902797005.1 uncultured Erysipelotrichaceae bacterium
ATTCACCATCCTTTCTTTTTGGATGGATGATTTATAAACACAAAAAAATCTATCATTACGATAGATTTATATATCAAACTCGGTATTATTCCGAGCAGATTCCTCAATGGAGCAAATGATGGGAATCGAACCCACGTCTCAGCCTTGGCAAGGCCGCGTACTAGCCGTTGTACTACATCTGCATGTGTATATATAATAACACAAATGCAGATGTAAAATCAATAGCAAATTTTATTCTTTTTTTGACTTTTATTTGACAACGGATAATTTTTATATTATATTTATTGTAGAGGGTAGATGTAATATGGATAATAGAGTTAATGATTATGATAAAAGAAGGGTTTCAGATAGATATGAAAAGTCTATGAGAGCATCATTGGATAAGAGACCAACGCATAGGTCTAAGCGAAAAGCTTCAAAAATAAAGAAAGCTATAAAATCAATTATTCTTGTTGGTATGGCTGTTGTAACAATAACAGGAACTATATTAGTTTCTACAAATCCAGAAGGATACAAGGAGGCTACAAAAGACGCTATTGCGATGATAGATGATAAGCTTACAGACAAGGGTAAAGAGATAACTACAAATCATTCTATGGAAAATGTTTCTGGAATGATTGGATCTCTAGTGCTTGGAGAGGACAAAGAAAACTTTATAGGTGCCAATACCGATGAAATAAAAATCTTGACACAATGTACTTACCAAGTTGGGCTTGATGATAGTCATAAACCTATAATAGCTTATGATTTAAATAAGGCTGCAGGTAAGGTATGGCAACTTGATAAAGATTTAGTTGACTATGCTATTGCAGCGACACTAAATGATATGGGTGCTAATATGAATAGAAATGCAAACGATTTTATTAGAGCACTTAAGATTCTTACACCAGATTATGCGAAAGAAGATTGGGAAGACATCAATTCACTAGAAGATTATTTATCTAAAAAAGGAGCCAATTCATTTGATGAACTATGTGAGTCTTTAAATGAATGGGAGAATGTTAGAACAATTATGAGTATTGTTGAAAGCTATAAAGATGGATTAAGCGAGGGAGTAAAACAAAATGGAAATATTTAGTACTGAAATAGATGGTGTGCTTTATGATGAAGTTGATTTAATAGAAGTTAATGGAAACAAGTATGCTTATCTAGTTAATGAAAACGATGAAGATGATTTTGTTATTAGAAAAGTTGTTAATGAAGAATATACTGCACTTAATGATAAAACGGAATATGAATTAGCACTTATGTATTATTTAAAAAAACATAAAGATGAAATTGAGGAAAATTAAAAAGATTTGAGTTTTGTTAGCTCAAATCTTTTATCTTCTATCATTTAGTGTTATCCCTAGTGATTGTACTTCATCTCTGATTTTATCTGATTCAGCATAGTTTTTTTCTTCTCTATATTTATTTCTAATATTTTGAATTATATCAAGTAGTTCTTTTTCATGATTAGAACTATTTTCTTCAAATTTAAGACCTAATACATTTTCAGCTAAGTCTTTAACAAACTTATCTATATTTGCAAGTTTGTTTTTGTTCTTTCCACTAGCTAATTCTTTGTTAGCTATTTTTTGTACTTCATATAAGTAGCTAATTGCTAAACCAGTGTTGAAATCATCATCCATAGCTTCAGTGAACTTATTTCTTAATTCTTCAATTTCACTGTCAATATTTAATTCTTCTTTATAATCTTTAATTTCACTTCTAACAGCTTTTACAGTTTCAGAAAGTTTTTCATATACTTTAGCTGTTTCTTCTAGTTGTTCTTTATTAAAGTCAGTTGGTTTTCTATAGTGATTAAGAAGTATATAGAATCTTACTATCAATGGATTATAATCTTTAAATAAATCATCTAGAGTAATGAAGTTTCCTAATGATTTTCCCATCTTTTGACCATTTACTGTTACTAGATTATTGTGGATAAAGTATTTAACAAATGGGTGGTCAGTAGCGGCTTCACTTTGTGCAATTTCACATTCGTGATGCGGGAATATATTATCCATTCCACCACCATGTATATCAAAAGTATCTCCTAAGTATTTTCTAGACATAACTGAGCATTCTATATGCCAGCCTGGGTAGCCAACTCCCCAAGGTGAAGGCCATTTCATAAGGTGTCCACCTTCAGCTTTTTTCCATAATGCAAAATCTTCAGGATTTTCTTTATCAGAAGCAACTTCTATTCTTTCACCTGATACAGTATTGTCTAAAGTTCTATTAGAAAGTAGACCATACTTTTTAAACTTATTAACTCTATAGTAAACATTTCCTTCATCGGTAACATAAGCATAACCTTTATCAATTAAGTCTTTTACCATATTTATAATTTCTATTATATGTCCAGTCGCTCTGCAGCTAATTGAAGGTCTTAGAACATTAAGTGCTCTCATATCATCAAAATAAATATTTTCAAATTTATATGCAATTTCTACGGGATCTATCTCTTCAAGTTTAGCAATTCTTTCAATTTTGTCTTCTCCTTCTTCTGCATCTCCAACTAAGTGTCCAACATCAGTTATATTTTGAACATACTTAACTTTATACCCTAAATACATTAAATATCTATAAATAGTGTCAAAACATACATAGCTTTTAGCATGCCCTAAATGTGGATAACCATATACAGTAGGCCCACAAACATACATACCGACATGACCTGGAGTTACAGGTACAAACTCTTCTTTTTTTCTTGATATTGTATTATAAACAACTAAACTCACTAGAGTTCACCTCTTTTCAGTAATCATTATATCATAAGAGAAAAAAAATTAGTACTAAAAGTTCAAAGCTAACTTTATATTTTATGATTTAGATGGTATAATGAAAAAAGAAAAAGAGGGATAAAATGAAAAAGAAATTACCATTATTTATATATTTTGCATTTTTAATTATTTATTTAGAAATACTTTATAAAGGATATGTTCTACATAATATATTTACTACTAATACACTTTTACTAATACTTTTTAGTGTACCTTTTATTTATTTGTTTACTGTTTTATCTAGTCTATTTAATCAAAAGATTAATAGGATTATATCAATAATATGGAGCATTTTATTAACACTAATATATGGTAGTCAGCTAATATACTTTGTGTTTTATAACTCTATTTTCTCTATATTTAGTTTAACTAATGGAGCAGGGCAAGCTGCTGATTTTATGGGAGAAATAATTAATAAGATATTAGGAAACTTTTGGATACTACTTTTTATGATTTTACCTACAATACTATTTATAATATTTGGTAAAAAAGTATTTGAGTTTAAAAGAGAAAAGCTAATATTTAGAATTGAACTTATTAGCTTAGTTGTTACGAGTGTACTTTTAGCTGTTATAATTAACTTTTCTGATAAGGGAATGTACTCTCTAAAAAGACTTTATAAAGAAACACATGCACCTATGATAACGATTAACAGAGTTGGGCTTCTTTCTATGGAAGTAGTTGATATTCAAAGATTCTTATTTGGATTTGAAGAGAAGATGTTTATAGAAGATGTAGTAACTAATGAAGAACCAGTAGTGCTAGAGCCTGAGATTAAATATAATGTGCTTGATATAGATTTTGAAACATTAATTGCTGAAGAAAAAGATGAAACTGTTTTATCTATGCATAATTACTTTTCAAGTTTAGCGCCTACTAAGCAAAATGATTATACTGGTATGTTTAAGGATAAAAATTTAGTTTATATAACTGCTGAAGGTTTTGATGCTATTGCAGTGGATGAAACGCTTACACCAACACTATATAAACTTGTTAACAATGGATTTGTATTTGAAAATTATTATCAACCATTATTCACAGTTAGTACTTCTGATGGTGAATATCAATTTATGAATAGCTTGATACCTAAGGAAGGAGTTTGGTCTTTCTTTAGAAGTAGTAATATTTATATGCCTTATGGACTTGGAAGAGTGTTTAAAAATGCTGGCTATGACGTAGTAAATGCTTATCACGATCACACATATACTTATTATGATAGAGATAAATCTCATCCAAATCTAGGTTTTGATAATTATATTGGATGTGGTAATGGGCTTCAAAAGTTAATG
>CADBRE010000037.1 GCA_902797005.1 uncultured Erysipelotrichaceae bacterium
AGGCATTGATCCTAGTTCATCTAATATTTCATATAAGATTCCATCATATTTAAGTTCTATTAATGCTAAGCCATCATTTTTCTTTTCGAGTACTATAGCTTTTAACTTTCCACCACCAAATGACACTACCGAACCTTCGTGAAGCCTTTTAGCAGGTTTTAGTAAAACTTCCCACTTATCTTCTTCTATATTTTTAAGAAGTAAAATCTCTATTACTGCACCAGTTTCTTCTTTTTCGCCGATTAATCTAGCAGGCAATACTTTAGTGTCGTTTAATACCAAAACATCGCCTTTATGTAGATAGTTAGTAATGTCACTAAAACCTTTGTCTTCCATCTCTCCAGTATTTTTATCAAGTACTAATAATTTTGATGAAGATCTTGTCTTTAAAGGGGTCTGAGCAATTAATTCTTCAGGCAAATCATAATTATAATAATTAATATCATATATTTTTTCCATATTCATTTCACCTACGAGTTAGATTATACCAAAAAAGCCAAAGAAAAAGAAGAGTTAATCTTCTAATTCGTTTATTGTTCTTTAACAACATTATTAATTACTTCACTTTTTCTAGGCATTATGATTGCGGCAATAATGTATGCAAGTACCCCACTTCCTACACATAGTGAGAAGAATACCCACAATAATCTTACTATAGTTGGGTCTATATCAAAGTATTCTGCTATTCCACCGCAAACTCCATCAATCTTTTTTCCATTTTCTATTTTATATAATCTCTTCTTCATTTTACTTCCTACTTTCATTATATTTATCTATCAATAGATCCATATTTTCTTCATTAATTATATTCTTTTCAAACATAGCTTTAATTGTCTCTTCAACATTTGAATTACTATAAGCATCTTTTATAGTTTGCCACAAATCTTCAATCATAGGCGCTACAATAGGTGTTTTGTCTAACATATATTCATTAACTTTTGACTCATTAAATATCTTAAAGTTAAATGTGCTTATCATGAATAAAGCAAAGAATAGTATTAAGTATGTTCTAATAAATCCTAAAACTGCTCCCACTATTTTAGATACAATTCCAAGCACTATTGTTGCATCAAATATCTTTTCAATTACAGAAGACAATCCAAGTAATGCTTTATATATTAATGAGAACACAATAAGTAATAGTACAAAAGCTATTATGTTATAAACTACTACAGAAATCACAGGATTATTACCTATTACTGGTAATTTATTAATAAGTAAATTAGCTAAACTACCTTTTAAAACCCAAGATAAGAATATTACTAAAATGCTTCCAACTAATTCAACTAAAGTCTTTAAAGCGCCTTTTCTAATACCGTCTAGCGTTCCTATCATAAGTAATACTATTAAAATTGCATCAACTATATTCATTTTTTACTTCACCTCTAGTTTATTATTTCCTAAATACATTATATTATAATTTTAATGAAAAATAAACTGTTTTATGATAAAATCTTATTAAGAGGTTGATGTAAATGACTATTGTATTTAAAGTTAGTGATAATGTAAAAGAAAAGATGATTGAATACTATCAAGATAAAAGAAGAGAAAAGACTCCTCCATACGCTATATTTCAGGCAATGGAAGCTGATACAATTATAACTTTATATGAAAGTGGTAAGGTCATGTTTCAAGGAATAAGTGCTGATATAGATGCTAATCTTTGGAAAGATATGGAAAAGCACTTAAATAATGTTTATGTTGACACTACTCCTACCGAAGAGAAAAAGGAAGAAGTAGATAAAACATATTACTACTACTCTGCTATTGGATCAGATGAAGTAGGAACTGGTGATTATTTCTTTCCTATCGTTGTAACTGCTTGCTTTATGGATAAGAAAGATATAAAGTTCCTTGAAGAACTTGGGGTTCACGACTCTAAAAAGCTAACTGATGAAAAGATTAAGAGATGCGCACCATACATAATTAAAAGAATACCTTATGAGACATTAATCCTTTCTAATAAGGAATATAATGAATACCATGCCAAAGGATATAACATGAACAAAATTAAAGCAATAATGCACAATAAAGTGTTATATAAGATGAAGAATAAAGGTTTTTCTTATCAAAAGATAATAGTTGACCAATTTGCTATTCCGCCTGTTTATTATAGTTATTTAAAAGATGCAACTGAAAAAGTGACTAATATAACTTTTATGACTAAAGCTGAAGACAAAAACCTTTCAGTAGCGTGTGCTTCTATAATTAGTAGATATGTATTTTTAAATGAAAAGAAAAAATTAGAAGAAAAGCTAGGAATGA
>CADBRE010000038.1 GCA_902797005.1 uncultured Erysipelotrichaceae bacterium
ACTAATATTATAATTGCAATGGGTTCAGTAACAGACACTATTAAAGAAGTTGTTGATGCTCTAAATCAGATGGGCGAGCATGTTGGACTAATTAATGTTCATTTATATAGACCAATGAGTAAGAAGTATTTCTTAGAAGCACTTCCTAAAACAGTAGAAAAAATAACAGTACTAGATAGAACTAAAGAAGCAGGATCATTTGCAGAACCTCTATATAGCGATATATGCTCATTATTAAAAGATGAAGACATAGAAATCATCGGTGGAAGATATGGACTTTCTTCTAAAGATACTACACCAAATATGATAGTAAGTGTATTTGATAACATGAAAAAACACAAGATGAAAGACCATTTTACATTAGGAATTATTGATGATGTTACAAACACTAATTTAGAAGTAAAAGAAGACTTTTGTCTAAACAAAAAATATAAAGAGATTAAAGTATTTGGATTTGGTTCAGACGGTATGGTAAGCGCAAGTAAAAACATACTTAAAGTAATGGGGTATAAAGAAGGAACATACGTGCAAGGTTACTTTGAATATGACTCTAAAAAAAGTGGCGGAGTAACTATATCTCACTTAAGAATAGATAATCAAAAAATAAATGCACCATACTACTTAACAAATCCTAATTTAGTAGTAGTATCTAAAGATTCTTATCTATCTAAATACGATGTTTTGTCTGGCATAAAAGAAAAAGGTATCTTGCTTATTAACACTAGTAAAACTGGTGAAGAGATAAATAGTTTATTCAGTAATGAAACTATAAAAACAATAAAAGAAAAGAATGTTAAAGTTTTAATAACTAATGCGAATGCTTTGGCAGATAAATATAATCTAAGAGGAAAAATAAATAACATAATAGCTTATTATATGTTAAAGATGTTAGGCGCTAGTGGTGAAGATATTGTAAGATTTAAAGATAATATTAGAAATACATATAAAGCAAAAGGTTCTAAAGTAGTTGATGCCAACCTAAATGCAATAGATGAATCTGAAGATAATTTAAGGGAGCTAGAAACTTCAAAATTAACTTACAGCAAAAATGTTGAAAACTCAACAAGTATATACAATGAGATGTTGTATAGGCGTGGTAACACGCTAAAAGTTTCAGATTTCTTAGACCATGCTGATGGTACATTCGAAGGAGGAGTAGCTTCTTCTGATAAAAGAAAGATGTCTGATAAAGTACCAACTTGGATAAAAGAGAACTGCACAGAGTGTAATATGTGTTCGTTCATTTGTCCTCATGCAGTTATAAAACCACATTCACTAACAGAAGATGACCTAGAAAAAACAGGATTAGCAAAAGAAAAGACAATCGCATCTATTGGTGAAGAAGGTAAAGGATTCTACTTAGTAGTAAACACAGATATGTGTACAGGATGTGGATTATGCACTAAAGTATGCCCTGGTAAAAATGGAGAAAAAGCTTTGGTAATGGGTGAGTATGATCCAGCAGCTAACGAAATTATAACTGCTCTTGAAAATCATACAAACACAGTGCCTTTCCCAAAAACGACAATAAAGGGCCTAGGTTTTGAAAAATACTATTTTGAATATCCTGGTGCATGTGCTGGATGTGGAGAAACAGTTTACACAAGAGTATTAACAAGTCTTTATGGAAAAGAAACAGTTATAGCAAACGCTACTGGATGCTCTTCTATTTATGGAGCTTCTCTTCCTTGTACACCATTTACTATACCTTGGATGAGTTCATTATTTGAAGATAATGCTGAATTTGGCTATGGCTTATATTTAGCTTACAAAGATGCAAGAAAACGCATAAAAGAAATAATGATAGAAACAAAAGATGAAGTTGACCCTTCAGTAAAAGACATCTACAAAAAATGGATAGATAATGAAGAAAATAGTGAAATCACTCTAGAGGTAAAAGAAGAACTAAAAAAAGCTAGCATTCCAGAAGAATTAAGAGAGCTAATAGACTATATTCCCTATAGACAAGTATGGATAGTTGGAGGAGATGGATGGGCTTATGATATCGGTTTCGGTGGCCTTGATCACGTATTAAGAACTGGAGAAAATGTTAAAGTATTAGTACTAGACACAGAAGTATACTCTAATACTGGAGGTCAAAAATCAAAATCAACAAGAACAGGAGCAGTTGCCGAATTTGCTTCTAGTGGTAAATTAAAACCAAAGAAAGATCTATTTGAAATAGCTATGAGCATACCTAATTGTTATGTAGCAAGTATATCTGCAGGTGCTAATCAAATGCAAACAATAAAAGCAATAAAAGAAGCACATGACCATAATGGACCTGCTGTAATTATAGCTTACTCTCCATGTATTTCTCATGGCATAGAAGGTGGAATGGGAAGCAGCATTGAAGAACAAAAACTACTTGTAGAAAGTGGATACAATATTCTAATGAGATATAATCCTAAAGATAATAAATTAGTACTTGATTCAAAAGAACCAAACTATA
>CADBRE010000039.1 GCA_902797005.1 uncultured Erysipelotrichaceae bacterium
GTCCAATACAAGAAATTATATCCTTCCTTTGTTGGTTCATTTGGAATAGATACAGTTTTTCCTTCTTCTATAATTACTTTTTCTAAAGTTCCATCAGTGTCAAATGTAACTTCATAAGTTATAGCTTCAGGGTTTATATTTTCCTGATAACTAGCAACTAAAGTTAAATCACTATTAACTTCTTTAGAAAAATCATATTTTATTCCATTAAATAACCATTCTACAAAAGTATATCCTTCTTTTACTGGATTATTTGGTTTAGTAACTAAACCACCTTCTTTTACTGTTTGACTAGGCACATTACTTCCACCATCCGAGTTAAAAGTAACTGTATATTCTTTAGTATTGTTTTTTAGATAAACAATGCCAAATACTCCTAATCCAATTAGTAAAACAAATAAAACAGCAAATATTACTCCTATGTTTTTCTTTTCCATCTTTACTTCCTTTCATTTTTTTATTTAAAATAATTCATAAATCTTTTTATTCTTTTTACCACCTCGTCAGTCTTTATTAATACTAGATTAGATAATAAGTAAAAATATACATGTTGTAAAACTAATCGCATTTTAATCTTATTGGTTATGTTGCCAATACTAATTAGTATTATACTGAATATTTATCTAGTAGTCAATAGACCTAATCAATATTAAAATGAAATTAGAGGGGATTCTTGATAGAAGCAAAAACAGAAAAAGCATGCTTAAAGCATGCTTTTCTATAATTAGATTAATATCCATCTTAGTTATCTTCTTACTGCATCATAATAAGTTATTACTTCGCCTTTATTTGTAATAAAATATAATTCAGGTGTATGGTAGCCAGTGTCATTATATCTGTTAATTGTATCAACAATACCATTTATATTTAGCTTTTTTACCATATCAATTATTTTGATATTATGAAAAGTTTCATACTCATTTAAATTATCTGAACCATAACCAACGATGTATACATTATTACTTTCAGTATATATAGTCATTACATCTTCAAATGCACAGCAGGAAGCCCAGTTAGAAATGTATGTTGCTTTTTCTTTATCAAATATAAGCTTATCTTTAACTCCGTATCCTTCATAATATACATTACCATCTTTTATATAAAACTTAGCTGTTTCAATAGAAAACTCATTAGTTTTAGGAATGTACATATCGAAATCTTTAATATAGATTATATCAGTAGGTTTCTTATTAGTGTTTAATACTACTTTTGTATATTTGCCTTCCGTTCCGAACATATCCCAATTAAATAAAGCTTTTTCGTATGGAGAAGGCATTATACTAGGATTATTATAGTTGCCTATTCTATCAGTGCTTACCAATATTCCCTTCTGGTTTATATATTGCACATAGCTATCCAAGTCATTTACTTTAGTAGATGCTTTTGATGTACATTCTATAAAATCATTTTTAGTAAGGGTATCTCCTGCCTTTTTGTTTTCTTTAACACATAGATGTCTGAAATCGTAACTATTTCCTTCTTTTTTTGAAGTAATATTACTAATACTAGACCAGCTGCCAACATGTTTCACTCCATTATCTATATAATAATATCTAGCTGCAAAATCAATGTCAGTTTCAAAATTATCATATGTATAAAAGTCCAAGCTTTCATTTAAACTTTTATCAGCTAAGAAGGTTAGTTCTTTTCCTTCTATTTCTTCTCCAGTTTTACATGCCTGGATGCAAGAACGATATATTTCTATTCCATCAATTCTTTCACTCTTTTCAATCTGTTTAGTATTTATTACTATATGTGATGCCATATATGATTCGTTATACCAACCCGAATATAATGGGTAACTGTATGAAATAACGCTTTCAATAACTGGAACTGGCAAATCATTACTGCTCGTTTTTTCAGATATAACATTATATACTATGCCGGTATATTCTTTTTTATAGGAACCATTCTCAAAAGTATATTTAACTTCTTTTCCTATGTTACTATCATTTTCAATCGTAAAAATCGAATTATTGATTAATCTATAAGAATCAATTTCTTTTCTATTGGTGTCTTCATATTTTATTTTACCATTTTCTGTTAAATCAAGTAATTGAGTAAAATTATTGTTGTCTCCCTTTATTACGGAATAATCTATTAAAGCGTTATCTGATTTATTTCTCCATTCTACTGTATAATAATTATAATTGTCATTAGAAACAATATTAGCTATATTGACATTGTAATTATTGCAATAATCATTACTTGTGCCTGTCTCATTCAAAGATACATAGTCACGATTTATTATTTCAATCTTTTTAATATCATCAGAATAAACATTCAAAACTAAATCATTATCTCTAATTTCAAAATTGTACTTTAGAACATTATTATAATTAAACTCTTTGTTACATTTAATACTCTGTTTATTAGTGTCAGATGTATTTTTGTTGTTTAATTTATAATATATGAACCCAAATATCCCTCCTGCACATAAAACAATTACTGCTATTAAAATAGCAAATTGACTTTTTTTCATCTTTATCCTTCCTTCTTAGCTTTTAATTACTATTTATTGCCACTAATACCCTTATAAATGACACCAGTATATCTTTTTGAATAAGTCCCATTGTTAAATGTATATTCTATCTCATGGCCTTCGTTATTAACTAGTTCAATTACATATACGGCATTACCTATAATTCTATAGTTATTTACTTCTTCATTAGTAGATTCGTTAATATAACCTGTATTAGCATATTCAGATAAATCAATAATCATTTTATTGTTTTGACTTTCGTCAAATACAGCATATCCAATAGTTAAACCAGATATGTCACTCAATTTTACTGAATAATACTTATGATTATCGTTCGAACCAATTCTATAAACATTCATTGTTTTATCATTACATATAGTGTTTGAATCAGCTGTATTAACAATAAAATAACCAAGTTGTTTTTTTTCAAAAAATACATTTCCATTATAATTGACTTGCAATACCAAATCATCATTATTTCTATAAATGCCGTAATTATAGTTTTTCCCTTCAAAGACTACGGAGTTACCACATATAAAATCTTTTGCATTATTAATAGTGTCATTCTTTCCACTATTATTATCTGTATTTAACTTTTCAGATTCTTGCTTATCAAGTTTATATTTAACATAACCAAATATCCCTCCTGCACATAAAACTATTACTGCTATTAAAATAGCGAATTGACTTTTTTTCATCTTTATCCTTCCTTCTTATTATATATTATCACTCACTTTTAATTATTTTAATGTTATCTTGCTTTACGCCAATTGTTTCCGTTTTCTACATTATTTTTAAGTGAAATTTTAGATCAAATTTTTGATCCATTAAGCCTTTTACAAGGCTTCCTATCTTTTCTTTGTTTCCTTCTTTTCTATTCAAGCTATTCATAAACCATTATATTCCTTTTACCACCTCGTTTATCTTTTGTATATTTGATTAGACAATTATAAATAATATATGTGTAACAAAACTAATAATATTGTACCTATACTAATTTTTATTATACTGGTTATTAAGCCACTAGTCAATAGGTCTTTGTAAAGGCAAAATAAAAATAGGAAAGATTTTATGGCAGAATAATAGATTTTAAATGGTATTTATATATTTAAAACTAACCAATCTTTTAAAAGGAAAAACATCTCTATTAATAAATTTATGAGAGATATAATACTATATATGTTTTAGCTAGGCTTTGTAATCACTTAAATTGTGATACAAATGATATTATAGAATACAAAAACACACTTAAGCAAAAGTGTGTTTTAAACTGTTATCAATTCTTCAAGCATTTCTTGAATTTTATCTATATCTGTAAAGAATAAGTTAAGTCCATTTTATTTTGCGTTCTACCAGTTAGTTCCACTTTCTACATCAACTTTAAGTGGCACATCTAAATCATACGCGTGTTCCATTACATCTCTTACAAGGTTTTCCATTTCTTCTTTTTCTTCAAGTGGAACACTAAATACAAGCTCATCGTGTACTTGCACTAACATCTGACTCTTTAAATTACGTTTAGTCATTTCTTTATCTACTTCAATCATAGCTTTTTTAATTATATCTGCACTAGTGCCTTGAATAGGTGTATTAAGCGCAATTCTTTCGCCTGTTTTCCTAATTAAATAGTTAGTGTTTTTAAGCTCATCTATTACTCTTTTTCTATTCATAAGAGTTCTTACATAACCTTTTTCTTTTGCCTGAGCAACGATGTTTGTCATATATTCTTGTACTTTTGGATACATATCTAAGTATTTATCAATAAGCACTCTTGCATCTTTTGCTAATATATCTAAGTTTTCACCTAGTCCAAATCCACTTATGCCATAGACTATACCAAATATTACAGCTTTAGCAGTTCTTCTTTGATTTTTAGTTACTGCCTCTACTGGAATTCCAAATATATCAGAAGCAACTTTAGAGTGTATGTCTTCCCCATTCTTAAAAGCATTTATGAGTGTTTCGTCATGTGCAATATGAGATAAAACTCTTAGCTCGATTTGAGAGTAGTCACTACTCATTATTATGCTGCCTTCTCCAGGAAAGAAAGCTTTTCTTATTTGTTTACCTTCTTCACTCCTAATAGGTATATTTTGAAGATTAGGCTCTACTGAAGAAAGACGCCCTGTTCTAGTTACAGCTTGCTTGTATATTGTATGAATCTTCCCGTCTTCCATAATGTATTTCTTAAGACCATCCATATATGTAGACATAATCTTACTTAAGTTTCTATACTCTAGTATTAAAGGTACAATCGGATGCATATCTGCTATTTTAGCTAAAGCATCATGATCTGTTGGATAACCATTTCTTCCTGCTTTTTTACCATGCGGAAGATGCAATTTATCAAAAAGTACTCCACCTAATTGTTTAGTAGAAGAAATATTGAACTCTCCTCCAGCCATATTGTATATGCTATTGGTAATAATATCTAACTTAACTGCTATCTCTTCCTGCATTTCATCTAGCACTTCTTTACTGCAAAGCATTCCATTTAGTTCCATTTTAGCTAGTACATTTATAAGTGGCATTTCCATATTATCATAAAGATCTCTCATTTGTTCTTTATCAAGTTCTTCCAAAAACGCTTCCCTAGTCTCATAAATATACTTAGCTTTAAGTGCTACATTTTTAATAAACTCTTCTTCAGAAGGACGTTCATCTTTCTTTTTAAGTAGTTCTTCATAAAATGCAATATCATAACCTTTTGCATTAGCAATATAACTTATATCTTCTTTAGTATTATAGTTTAGTAAATAAGCAGCTATCATGTTGTCGTATTCACCACGTGATACATCAATACCAATTTTCTTAAGTGCAACTATATTCTTTTTTAAATCATATGTGTATTTTGCATGTTCAAAAATATTAGTATTCTCTTTTATAGCATCAAGAGTTAAATAATATGCTTTTTCTCCATCATAGATGCTCATTCCTATAATATTTGCCTGGTGATAGTTGGATTCATCTAGTTCAATGTAATATGCAAAGTCTTTACTTATTTCTATATTTCCTTCAACTTTAATAACTTCCATTTCCTTTTTTAAAGAAGTTTCTTCATCAGTAAAGTTAAGTGATAATTGTTCATCTTCTTCTTTATATGTACTTTCAAACTTTTTAAGTAATGAAAAGAATTCTAAATCCTTATATATCTCTTTTACCTTCTGTGCATTTACACTTTTCTTCTTTATATCTTCAAATGTTAGATTTAGTGGTACTTCTCTATAAATAGTCGCAATTTCTTTTGAGAAAAATGCATTATCTTTGTCTTCTACTAACTTTTCTCTTGTTTTGGCTGATATGCTATCTAAGTTATCATATACTCCTTCAAGTGATCCATAAGTACTTATTAGGTTTATCGCTGTCTTTTCGCCTATTCCCTTTACACCAGGTATATTATCTGAAGCATCACCCATCAAAGCTTTTAAATCTATCATTTTTATTGGCTCACACTGATATGTTTCAAAAAACACTTTTTCATCCATCATTATATAGTCATGTTGTTTTAAAAGTTTTACATTTACATCATTACTTATTAGCTGAAGTAAGTCTTTATCTGAAGAAACTATAGTCGCATCATATTCTTTATCTTCATCAGCCATTTTAGCAAAAGTTCCAATTATATCATCAGCTTCATAGTTTTCAGCATCTAATGCTTTTATCCCTAGTGCATCTAATATTTCATATGCTTTAGGAAATTGCATAAGTAAATCATCTGGAGTTTTAATTCTTCCTGCTTTATAATTATCATACTTCTCATGTCTAAAGTTTTTTCCTTTATCAAAAGCAACCATTATGTATTCCGGATTTTCTTCTGCAACTATTTTATTTATCATATTGATAAAACCAAACAAAGCATTAGTCGGAAATCCTTTGCTATTCTTCATTAAACTTCCTGAATATGCAGTTGCATAATAACTTCTAAATAACAAGTTGTTACCATCTATTAATATAGCTCTTTTCATCATTTCACCTTCTGATTTAATTGTATCAAACTATAATATATTTGTCCATTTTTTAGACTATTTATGTGTTATTTTTGTAATACATTTTAATCAAATAATCTATGTTGCATGCTATCTGGATCATCTAAATACATTTTATATACTCTATAGATCATAGTATCTTTATAGTCAGTAATTTTAAAATTATCATTTAAATCTAGTATTTGTCCATTTCTGTAACTTATTAGTATTGGAGAATGTGTCGCTATTATGAATTGACTTCCTTGTTTAACTAAATCGTCAATAAGACAAAGTAGTGTCATTTGCCTTTCAGGAGAAAGTGCTGCCTCTGGTTCATCTAGGATGTATAGTCCTTTATCAGTAAATCTGTTTTTCACCAAGTTAATAAATGATTCACCATGAGAGCATTCATGCAAATTACCACCGTAAGAATTATATAAACTATAAAAGCCATCTTCCTCCACTAGCCTTTGTACTTCAGAAGAAAAATTATAAAAGCTTTCTGCTCTTAAGAAGAATTTAGTCTTAGGCTTATCATAAAAAGGCACTCTCAAGTAATTAGAAAGCGCAGAATGTGTATCAGCCGTTTTAAATGAAAAGTTTTCTGTTCCGCCTTCTGGGTTAAGACCTAGCGATATAGCTAGAGCTTCTATAAAAGTAGACTTACCTATCCCGTTATCACCAATTAAGAAAGTGACTGGTTTAGTTATTTCTAGTTCTTCAAAGTTTTTAATAACTTCAATATTGAATGGATATTTACTAAAATCTTCTATTCTATCTCTTTCTAAAGTTATCTTTTTAATGAATAATCCATCTAACATATTTTCACCTCCTACTTACTTTATTAATACACTATATCTATTCATTATTTCTTACATATTCTAGGAGTTCATCAAAATCAGACATATAGCCTTCATCTTGGACAACTCTGTACTTTTCATACTCTGAGAGCGCTAATGCATCAGCTATTTCCCTTTTAACTTTTCCATTATCATGTAAGATATTATACTCATTTACTTTTAGAAACAATTCTAGCTTTTCTTTCCATTCACTCATAGAAATAATATGTTTTAATTTTACTTGTCTTTCTGCAAAATCTAAATACATAGACACCAAATTATTTAGTTCATTTATTTCATCTTTATTAAGATAGTTTTTAGCAACAGTTACATCGCTTTCCAATATCTTTCCATTTGGAGCATCCGCCCAAGTTTGAAGTCCCATATTTTCTTTAGATGAATCTACTCGGCTATAAATAATTTCCGGAGCTGTCATACCAGTTATAGCATAATGCAGTTTATTTTGAACGTTTTTATAAAACTCTTTAGTTATTTCACTATTTTTATCATAATTATAACTGCATTCTTTGTATATGTCAGTTATTTTTTGATAAAATCTTCTTTCACTAGCTCTAATTTCTTTTATTTTTAATAGTAATTCATCAAAATAATCTTTCCCAAACTTAGGGCCATTTTTTAAAAGCTCAGTATTTACTACAAATCCTTTTTTAATATATTCTTTTAAAGTATATGTAGCCCATTTTCTAAACTGTGTTGCCTCATAACTATTAACTCTATAGCCTACTGCTATTATTGCATCTAGACTATAGAAATCAGTATTTCTTTCAACTTCTCTATTGCCTTCTTTTTGAACTATTCGAATTTTTCGAATAGTTGCATTTTCCTCTAGTTCGCCTGAAAGAAAAATCTCTTTCAAATGGTAGTTTATAGTATTTACTTTCACAGAAAACAACTCAGCCATTGTCTTTTGTGTTAACCAAAAATCTTCATTATCATACAAAACTTCTATTTTTGTATTTCCGTTTTCACTTTGATATAAAACTATATCTTTTAAATTAGCTATTTTATTCATGCTATTCTCCTTTCTTAGTTTTATTCTCTTTTTCTAGTTCTTTTAAACTTTTATTAGGTGTAGGCAGCTCTTCCGACATAGTTAAACCTTGGCTCTTTAAAAAGTTTCTTATGCCTTTACCCATTTTATAATGAGCTTCTTTTGCTTTTCTTTCACCTTTAATTTTGTCTTTCTTTAGTTTAGCTTCTGTGTGAGCAATTCTAAATAAGTTATCAATTAATTCTTCACTGCCCATATTATCTAAAACATCTTCTCTATATCTTAAACCTTTTCTTTTAGCAATATCGTTTGCTGTTTCTCCGTTGTATAAGCCTTTGTAACCAGCATTGTGAAATTGATCAAAGTTTTTTACTCCAGCATCCCTAGCAGCTTGATTAAGAGAATAATTACGTTTTCTAGTTAATTCTCTTTGATAAAATCTTTTCTCATCTTCTGTTAATGAGTTATATTCTTTTTCACTTAATTCTTGTTTTCTTGTTTGAATAGCAAAATAGGTTTGTGCTAA
>CADBRE010000040.1 GCA_902797005.1 uncultured Erysipelotrichaceae bacterium
GTAGAAGAGAGACCTGAAAATATAGGTGTTGGTCCTTATAATGTTTCTACTCCTAAAGCTCAAAATGTTCCTTTGAAAAGTGAAAAGAAAGTAAAGGAAGTTGAAATTGATTATAAACCACCTAGTAAAGGGAAAACTATTTTGTTAATTGCCTTTTTCTTAGGATTAATTGGTTTTGTCATCTTTTTACCAGAAATATCTAAGATGGTGAAAGAAAGAGAAAATGGGATGTATAATTATGAGGAAAAAGTAATTACTACTGGAAAATTAAAATGTTCTATGGAAACAAATACAACTAATCTTGATAAATCGTATGATTTAATATTTGAATTTAGTGATAGTAAATTAGAGAGTGGACATTTTTCTTTCTTTACTCGAGGGGATGTTTCTTTAGATGAAGAACAGATGAATGAAATGAATGCTTCTTGTAAGAAATTGGAGGAAGCTACTAAGTCGATGGCAGGTGTCACGATTCGGTGCTCTTATACTCCAGGAAAACTAACTGAAGAACATATTTATAATTATATTTCTGTTGATTCAGAGCAATTAGAAACTGTTCTAGATGCTAATGATGGAAAGAACCTTGAATATGAGTATAAACAAAATATTGATGAAATTGAGAAAAATTTATTGGCTAGTGGTTATCACTGTGAACGTGAATAAAAAAATGCTAACAATTTGTTAGCATTTTCTTTTTCTCTAATTATTTTCCATCTTACTGTTTATTACTTTTTTTAACCATAGAAATATTCTCCCTATGATTATAAATATAATTGATAATAAAACTAACATATAAAACACACCAATTCCTAGTGTTTCCCAGCTTCTTAAGCTTGGATTAAAACCAAACCAACCAGTTGGGGCTTTAAAGTTTAGAAAATTATAGGGAGCAGACATATTTCCCCACCTGATACCTAAACTACTGGCAATAATAACAAATAAAACATAAAGAAGTGGTGGAATAATTGAATATATGGTATATTTAGACTCTATTTCATATTCATTGTTAAATAAAAGAAAATCTATTATAGCTAGAATTGGTGTTATAAAGTGAACAAATAAACTACCAGCTCCATCCATTAAATAAGCATTTAAAATACCACCATTCATAGTTGGGGCTAAGATTGTTAAGAATACAGCAAAGGTTAATGTTATGGAAATGGTTGCTAAAAATTTTATTATATATAGTTTGTTACTATATATTATTTTTCTATTATATTTATAGCTTATTATATCTTTTATTAAAAAAACTAGTAGTATTAAGCTTATAAATATATTTGATAAAGTCGTAAAATAGGTAAATGTTAAAGGCCCTCCATATACTTTTATAATTCCATATATACTAGATATGATTGCTAAAGTTTTAACTATAATACTCGGTATTATTGTTTTATTATTCATAATTCCTCCTTTTATTTATATAATATCACAAAAATATCTGATAATTTTTATATATATGATGTTATATTGTAATTTTAAATGTAATGGTGTTAGATAAACATATTATTATTAATGTATTTTTATGCTATAATATTTATATTCTGGAGGTTATTATGAACGAAGTTATTATAGAGGAGATTGCAAAGGAACTTGGTATTACTGATAAGCAAGTAGAAGCAGTTTTGAAATTATTGGAAGAGGATAATACGATTCCTTTTATTGCTAGATATAGAAAAGAGGCAACAGGTGCTTTAGATGAAGAAGCAATTAGGAGAATACATGAAGTATATGAATATCAAGTAAATTTATTAAAAAGAAAAGAAGACGTCATTCGTTTAATTGATGAAAAGGGAATGTTAACGGATGAATTGGTTAACTCTATTATGGGGTGTACAAAATTAGTGGAAGTAGAAGATATTTATCGGCCTTATAAAGAAAAGAAAAAATCTAAGGCAACTGAAGCTATAGCTTTGGGACTTGAGCCTTTAGCTAAAAAGATTATGTCTTTTCCAACGACTGGCAGTTTTGAAGGACTTGCTCATCCTTATTTAAATGATAAAGTAAAGACTGTTGAAGAAGCAATAAATGGAGCGTGTTATATTATTGCTGAATGGGTAAGTGATAATGCTGCTTATAGGCGATGGATACGTTCAAGCTTTTATAAAAATGGAGTGATTATTTCTAAAAAGAAAAAAGATGCCAAAGATGAAGATGCTATTTATGAGATGTATTATGATTATACTGAAAATGTAAAGAGTATTAAGCCTCATCGTATTTTGGCACTTAATCGAGGAGAAAAAGAAAAAGTATTATCTGTTTCAATTGATGTTTCTAAGGATCAAATATTATCTTATTTAGAAAGTAAAATTATTAAGAATCCTAATAGTTTTGTTAAAGATCGAGTAAAAGAGGCTATTTTAGATTCTTATAAAAGACTTATTTTTCCTTCGGTAGAAAGAGAAGTTAGAAGTGATTTAACGGAGAAGGGTGAAACTGCAGCTATTGAAAATTTTGGAAAGAATTTGGAAGCTTTATTGTTAACTCCTCCTATGAAGGAAAAAGTAGTTTTAGCTTTTGATCCTGGATATGTCAATGGTTGTAAA
>CADBRE010000041.1 GCA_902797005.1 uncultured Erysipelotrichaceae bacterium
AAATGATACAGTCGTATAAAGAACTGCCTGCATCGCTATAAACCTAAATATACTTACAGTTTCAAAACCAAATGACCTATAAACAAAGTAAGAAACCGAATAGAAGAATAATACTTGAATTAAAACTCTTATAAATGAGAAGAAAACCTCAATCTTATGATGTCTAATATAATTAGCGCCGTCATGGTATTTAACTAATCCTTCTTCTAGTTTTAATTTAACGCTCTCTATATCTTTAACTTTTATAAACTTAAGAACTTTAATTGCTAGCTTTACTAGTTTTCTAGAAAGTCTTTTGGAAAAGATACATATAAAGTAAACACTGACTACTACTAAACTAACAACAGTTCCTAGAAAGAATAGATATATTAGACTCCCGGGAATGACATTTGGATTTAATATAAATGCAATTGTACTTAGTGAAACCGTGCATAACAAATAAGAACTAACTTCGAGTAGCAATGCCAATGCACTAGCGCTCGCTGGTATCTTTTCTTTAGACATATAGTATATTTCCGCAGGTTGCCCACCAGTAGCTGATGGAGTTATTGAACTAAAGAAAAAACCTATAAAAGTATATTTCAATGCTTTAAATATGCTGATATGCTTATCAAAGTTTTTCAATATACTTTTAATATTAATAGATTCCATCAAAAAATACATAAACATACTAAGCACACCTAATAGAATGTAGTAAATATTAACATCTTTAAGAGCATCAAATATGCTTTTCATATCTTTATTGTTAAAAATAATAAAATATGTTGTAAGAGTAAGAATAATAAATAACAGAAGATTAATAATTCTTGATTTTGTGTTATTCATATTTAATCACCGTATATATATTTTAACAATTTAATAGATTTTATGCAATCACTTAAAAATAATTATTTTCTCAAAACTTTCACTTTTAAAATTATAACTATTTAGATATAATATATATAAGGAGACGATAGTTAAATGATAAAAAAACTTAATTATAAGAAAATCGGGGTTTTTGTAGGTTGTACTTTAGTAGCGGTTATAGCAATAACAATGTTTGTATCTAGTTTAGTTAAGACTTCTAATCTTAAGAAAACAACAGAATATAAACTAGAGAAAATAGGATATACTGAAAACGAGATAAATGTCATTAAAGATAAGCTAAATGAAGGGCAAATTAATGATATATTAAATAGTGAGTACAATATTGATTTAACTAAGTTTTTAAATGAAAAATATTTTATTTATGCTAATTTAACAAGATATTTAAACTACTATAGTGAGCATAAAGATTTAAATGTGTCTAATGTGGTTGCAATAGTAAATGTAGGTGCGGATAGCCAGTGGTATAACAATGTAAAAAACACTGATGTTTCAAAAGGCGAGCTTATGCTTGTTAATAAGTTTAATGGGCTAAACGAAGGATATGAGCCAGAGGACTTAAGAGAGATATCAGCCACATATGCTTATAGTGGTAACTATATAAGCGAGTCTATATATGATGATTTAACAGAAATGTTAGATGCAGCTAAAGATGCGGGATATACTTTGGTGGTTTCACAAGGATATCGTTCATATAAAGATCAATTAGATGCATACAAAGACATAGAAAACTATAGTAGCATGAGAGAAGCGGACGCAAGAGCTGCAAGAGCAGGACATAGTGAATATCAAACTGGTTTATCTATGCTAATCGAGCCATATAATAAAATTATTGAAGATGTTAGTAATAATGCAGAACACATTTGGCTTCTAGCAAATGCTCATAGATATGGGTTTATTTTAAGATATCCTGCTGGAACTGAAAACATAACTGGTTTTGCAAGTGAAGAGTGGAGATTTAGATATGTCGGAAGAGAGGCAGCTAGCACGATTAAAAGTGAAAATATTACTTTTGATGAATATTATGCATATTATATAAATAAGTAAGGGAGTTTTGATAATGAACAAAGTAGTAGTAATTGGTGGAGGGAATGGACAGTCCACTTTAGTAAAAGGATTAAAGAAGTTTCCTCTTGATATAACAGCTATAGTAACAGTAGCTGATAACGGAAGAAGTACGGGCAGGTTGAGAAAAGAGTTCCATACCCCAGCGGTAGGGGATGTAAGAAGAGTATTAGTCGCACTCGCCGAAACGGAACCTTTAGTAGAAAAATTATTTAACTACACATTTGACACAACTAGTGATTTAAACGGACATAAACTTGGTAATCTAATACTTACAGGCGCAACAGAAATAACAGGCAGCTTAACTGAAGGAGTAGAATCTTTATCTAAAGTTTTTAACCTTAAAGGAAAAGTGATACCACTAACTGAAGACTATGTAACATTAGTTGCTAAGATGGATGATGGAACTATAATTGAAGGAGAAGAAGAAATAACTTTTGCTAACAAACGCATAGAAAAAGTTTATTATAAAGAAGAACCAAGCATTAATATATCTGCAATTAATTCTATTAAAGAAGCAGATGCCATTGTACTCTCTATGGGTAGTTTATTTACAAGCATAATACCTAATTTAATAAGTAAGGATATTATAGATGCAATAGATAGTTCAAAAGCAAAGATTATATATGTATCTAATATGATGACCCAGCCAGGAGAAACAGATAATTTTACAGTTAGTGATCATGTTAACTTACTTAATTCATATTTAGGCAAAAGAAAAATTGACACTGTAATAGTTAATAATAAAACTATTGATTTAGAATTAATAGAAAGATATAAAGTTAGTGAACAAAAAGATCAAGTAGTAACAGATTACGAAAATCTAAAAGATATAAATGTTGTAGAAGATGATTTATTTATAGTTGAAAATAAATTGATAAGACATGATTCGTTAAAACTAGCTTTCAACATATTTGCAGAAATATACAAATAAAAATAGCCATTCTTATAATGACTATTTTTTCTTAGATCCTTTTATCATTGCTGATACAATAGTAATAATATATTTTGTTGTTTCTTTATCTGCACCAGATATTCCTTTATAAATATCCAAAAAGTCTTTAAGTTTAATATTTACTTTAGAAGAGTATTCCTTTTTTATTGATTTAAAAGCCATTTCCATAGTTTCTCTAACTTTATCATAATCTAAGTTTTCTATCTTTTTTGTAGAAGATATGTGAAGCTCTTTTGAGAATAGTGATAGTTTTCCAATAACGAAATGTTCTCCAAATACATTCCATGAAGTAGGAAAGTGTACATTTATTCCTAATTCATTAGTAGTAACAACATTTAAATTATCACTGTACATAAGCACTCCGACATAAGATGTCTCTGGAACAATATTAATAAGCTTATCCTTAACTCTTAAATACTTTTCTGATTCAAACTCTGTCTTTCTAAGTCCTGGCCCATCAAAGTTATGTATCTCTTTAATTTTCCTGAATTTCCAATCATTAATTTCCATCGAGCTTACTAAAGCCAAGTTACCTCCTTTAGAATGACCACAAACATAAACATCTTTATCAAATATATCGATATGCGCATTTAAATAATTAATAGCTAAAGTATGAGTATAAGTTGGATAATCATATGCTAGTCTAAAGTTTTCTTGCCAACCTATAAGGCATCCATCTGAACCTTTAAAACTTACTATTTTAGTTTTTCCAATTTTAAAAGTCATTGCACCAAATTGTGTCTTAGCATTTACTTTATCAGTATAATCTATTATTTTTAAATCTTTATATCTCTTAGTGCCAACAAGCATTCTAAGCATTCTTTTAACTCTAGGTGTCATAAGATCAGATCTATCAAAAGTGTCTTTTTTATTTATCTCATCATTTAGATATTCCAAATCTTTAGGAGTGTGAAACTCTTTAATAGGTGAGTAAACAATACAGGAACATATTAAGTCATCCATAATATTCCATTTTACATTCTCTAAAGTCGTATCTTTATAATAATTGATATAGTCATAAATATTATACATATAATCACTCCTTAAAAATATATGACTTAAAAGTCTATCTTACTTTTATTAAATTATACAACATAATCTTTATATTTTCTATAAGATAAATAAAAAAGTCTGCAAACGCAGACTTAATATACTTAATTGGTGGAGAATGTGGGACTTGAACCCGCGACCCCCTGCGTGCAAGGCAGGTGCTCTAGCCAACTGAGCTAATTCCCCAAAAAGTAGGCACTTGATCAAATCAAGTAAAATGAGTTTATCACAAAATGCGGGTATAAGTCAATAAGTTTTATTAACTTTTTTTATAAAGTTGACATTTCGTACCTAATATGGTATAATTTAACTACTAATGGGGGAAATAATATGTTTACGGGAACTTTTGAAGTTAAAGTAGATGATAAGAACAGGGTTTTCATTCCTGCTCAATTTAGACATGAAATAACAAATCAATTAATGATAACATTTATTGATCCAGACTTAATAATAATATTTGAAGATGATAATAATTCTTTAATTGCAAGTTTACCAGAAGAAAAGAAAACACCAAAAGTAATAGATTATATGGCAGGACAAACATATAAAGTAAACATTGATGGTCAAGGAAGAATGCTTATTCCTAGTCGTGGAAAATTGTTTGGGTCTAATATAAAAGGTACAGCTTACATAGTTGGTTTTGGTAATATGTTGAAGCTTTACAGCCAAAAGGCATATTTGATTGAGTACAAAAAACAAATTGAGGAAATGAAAAAACTAGAAATAGGAGAGAGTCTAAGGAGATTGCCTTAACTCTCTTTAATTTTGGAAAAATATTTGTTATACTAAAATTGTGATTAATATGAAAAGCGAGTTTAGAGAAAAATTATTGAATAGCAATAGTGAGTTTAAAACTATATTTGAAGAATTACTAAATGATGGAAAGATAAACGAGTTTTCTGACCGTCTATGGGATATTATTAGAAGAGATAGAACAGCAATAAGAATTAATAGGGAACCTTTAGCTTTTAAAGATTTATTCCATCAAAATCTTACTGAGGGAAGATGCAGAACTTGTGCATATGAATTAGTACTTCTACTTGATAAGTTTGGAATATATAGTGAAGCTGTGAGATGCATTAATACTTATTTAAAGGGTACTGAAGGATCTTCTTATGGTGGTCACTACTACGTAGAAGCACATTTTAAAGATGAAGTGTTATGTATAGATACTTCTTTAGTAGTAACAGGTAGTGAAGAAGCATTTAAGTCACTTGGACATATAATTTTAAAGAAGTATGACATAGATACATTATTTAAAGAGAATCCCGAATTAATTGATTATTATGATGAAATGATAATAAATAAAACCGGTATTTAATAAAGTTCTTGAATAAATGTTGGAAATGTGATAATATGTATATAGCAAGAGAAAATTGCATAAAATAAAAACGGAAGAACATAAGACTTGCAAGTGTCAAGTGTCTCCCAAATCTTAAGGGAATGAACACCTTATCTAGTTGCTAAATCTTCTGGTTAGGTGTTCTTTTGTTTATATTAATACTATAAGTAATATCACAAGTTGGAACAAAATAATCATTAATAAAAAAGCTATTAA
>CADBRE010000042.1 GCA_902797005.1 uncultured Erysipelotrichaceae bacterium
AACTACAAACATATTACTTGGAGTATAAAAATCTTTATAAAGTCTATTTAACTCTTTAGCAGTAACTGTTTTAATTCCATCAGTCGTGCCTATTACTTTATATTTAACGAAATCAGCATTAAAAGCATTTTCAAAAGCTTTAGTTTCAAGTATATAATAAGGATCAGCTTCACACATGTAATATTCTTCTAATATAATGCCTCTTTCTGCTTCTACATCTTCTTCTTTAATATGAGCTTTAAATACCCTGTCAAATAAAAGCGTTATGTTATCAAGTATTTTTTCATTACCAAATATATTGTAATTAGTGCCATTATATGTAGTATATGCATTAACTAAAGAACCATATTCGCTTAATTTATCAGCAGCTTCTTTATTCTTAGTAAAATCCATTACTCTGTGTTCTAGAAAATGTGCACTTCCTTTAGTAACATCATAAACTTTATTACCCTTTTTGTATTTCATTACTTCTGCCCCAAAGTATGTTGAAGCTGTTACATAGAAGTTTTTACTCTTCTTAGTAGGATACATAAATACTTTAAGCCCGTTGTCTAACTTCTCATAGTAAACCACTTCATCACAACTATAATTAATCTTCTTCATTTATGCTCCCTTCTAGTAAAAATATAGTCTTTACATCTATCTTATTTGCTATTTCCATTACATCTTCTTCAGTCATATTAAGTATTCTTTCTCTTCTATCTTCTATACTTGGAATATAAGTAAATTCATTTGCATAGTAATAGTTTATTATCTTTTTAGCATTATCATAAAAGTCATTATATGATATCTCTAGTGTTTTCTTAGCATTAGTTAAAAGTGGTTTAATAACTTTTTTGTCTTTCATACTTTCAAGTGATTCTCTTATCAAGAATAATGCTTTAGAATAGTTCTTTTTATTAATACCACAGCTTATGACAATACTGCTAGTAAATCTATTTATTGTACTTCCAATAGTATAACAAAGTGAATGCTTTTCTCTAACATTAACAAATAGCACTGAATTATTCATGCAACCTAGTATTGTATTAAATAAAACTAATTTATAATCTCTTTCTTCATCAGTTAACTTATCAAAAGTTGCACCTAATATCAAATTAGATTGACTAGTATTAAACTCTTCTTTACTTTCACTAAAGCTAGTTTTTAAATCTACATATAAGTCTTTACTGTAGTCTTCGCTTTCACTAAATCCCTTAAATAACTTATCAATACTTTCAGTTATTTCTTCGTCTTCTACATCACCTAATGCAAAAGCATCTATCTTAAATGAATCAAATAACATTCTATACTTTTCATATAATGTTTCATTATCTAACTTTTCAAATAGCTTTATATTCTTATAATTATTCTCTGCAAATACAGTATTGTTAAAGAACACTTCATCAAACTTAATAGATGCATAACTTTCAGAACTATCTTTAACATTCATAATACTCTTAATTAAGTTATCTTTTTCTAAAGTAAATACTTCTTCATTAAACTTATTATCTTTAACTATAGGACTAACAAGCACTTCTCTTAAAATATCTATAGCTTCTTCAATATTAAAATCATCAACATATTTAGGATTAACTAGTGACATATTAACTTCAAACACCATATTCTTACTAGATGTAAAGAATGAAAAACCTAAACTAGTGTTATATAAGTATTCAAGTCTTTTACTTAAATCTTTAACTGTCTTATATTTCTTAGTGCCATTAAACGCAAGCACTCTTTCTAAAAGCTTATAATAACAAGCTTCTTCTTTATTATACTTTTTAGTAAACCTAATAACAAAATCAACTCTTTTAAATCTATCAGTGTTTATTAAATGTAATGTATAATTATCTTTTCTAATCTTTTTATAATTCATTAATACCACTTCTCTTTCACATATTATTATAACCTATTTTATAGAAATAATAAAATATCTTGCCACTTATTTGACAAGATATTTGTGTTTATTCATTTTCTATTTTAATGATATATGGATTCTCTGGGGTTCCATTTCCAGATAGCCATTTGGTGTTGGATTTAAGAGATAAGGCAGGGCGAACAGCATAATTGCCATTAACATACCCATCGTTATGTAAATAATAATTGTTTGTTATAACAATCCATGCGTTAGCAGCAGAAGCACCATGGCCACGGCTTGGGCTCATTGTCCACCACCACTGAGTACCAGTTGCGGATTTTGAATTTTTTTCGCCAAATGTCTTTGAATTAAGATTAAACCATATGTCAGAACCCCCAGTTCCACTTTTTCCCCCTGCAAAAACAACTTCATCTGCTGTCATTAATGCAAGTGGAAAGTCCAAATAACCATTCCCAAAAAAATCTATATCAGTATTGTTAATTTTATATTCAATTGCTGTGTATCTATCTTCTTTAGAATTACCATTAGAATAATAATTATCATATCCATATACATTTACACCGCAAGCATATGATGGAGATTTCGCTTCTACTAGTCTTTTATATGAACCATATTGGCCACTCCCACTTCTATCATTACAATACACTGCTTTTATATCAATTGCAATTTCATAATTGGTATTCGAAAATGTTGTTCTATAAAAGTTATCTAACGCTATCTTTAAATTACTATCAACATCATTTCCTCTCATGGCCGAAGTACCCTTTGTATAACCCACATTATATGATACACCATTTGTACTATACCAGTTAGATGTTCCTACATATGCATTTTGTACTGGCGCGATCGTACTATTACCTTCAAAGTTTTCTTGAAGCCCACTTCCTGCATAAAGCAGCCTTATTCCTCCACCTGTTGATGCTTCATTAGTTCTTATTATTCTCCAGTATAAATCATTTCCAGGTGTACAATTCTTTCCTCCGGTTTCAGGACATTTTCCAAAGATTACCCAGTTATTTGTAGTATTTCCTGCATAATAGAATACTGTGTCTCCATTTTCCGCATTGTTTGTTTTAAAGAAGGTTTTATAACTATCAGTATATATATCATTAAAACTTGCTCTTTCTTCTACCCATTCTTCTTTGTAATAATTGTTATCTTTTAATATGTGATACTTTAGTGAATCAGATGG
>CADBRE010000043.1 GCA_902797005.1 uncultured Erysipelotrichaceae bacterium
TAGATTCAGTTAATAATAAATATAGTTTTGATGGTTATGAAGTGTATGAATTTACTTATGATATGAGGGATGTATTAAGAGTTTATAATAATATAAATGATACTAATTATGTAACTCTAGAGAGGAAAGATATAACTCTTAAAGTATATAGTAACAATAATAAAATAGAATACATGATCTTAGACTTAACTAATGTGTATAATTTTATAAATGACACTGAGTTAAATGAGATAAGTTATAAATTAACTTTTGAGGAAACTAAAGAAGAAGATACTTCTTGGCTAATTGAAAAGTTAAAATAATAATCTAGTTATGTCGAATTGAATGCACGTATGAAAAATATTTAATATAGTATTCATAGGTGATTAAATGGACGAAAAGTTAAAAGAAGTTTTTGACTCAATGATTGATGAAATAACTATGAGTATATTAGAAACAAAAAGGAACTTTAGAAAATAAGGTTTCTTTTTGCTATATTTAATTTGACAAACACTCTTCTTCATTGTAAAATTAAATATAGAAAAGAGGTCATGAAAATGGAAGAGAGAATATCACTAACAACAAAAGATATACTTGAAAAAGAGTTTAAGATTGATGCTAGAGGGTATAGACCTCAAGAAGTTGACAAGTTTTTAGATGTAGTTATAAGTGATTACACTCAATATGAAAAATTACTTTCTAGATATGAAACAGAACTTAAGAGTTTAATGAATGAAAACTCTAAGTTAAAAGCAGAAATAAGAAATCTTAAATCTACTTTAAGTGTTGCAGAGAATAATAAGGGTGTAACTAATGTAGATATACTAAGAAGACTTGGTGAACTTGAAAAAATAGTTTATGGAGAAGAATAAAGCGTAAAATATCTTAGGTAAACGCTGCATATTATTATGTAGAGGAAAGTCCATACTCACATATTGCTGAGATGCATATAGTGATCGTGCTAGAGGAAAAAATAACTCTAGGTAACCTTAGGTTAACGGCTCCGAAAGAAGAAAGACCTTCTTCGAATAGGTATAAAAGTGCTATAGTGACGATGCTTTCTAGGAATAGAAAGAGTGAGACGCGCGTAAACCCCGCGAGTGAGAAACCCAAATTTGGTAGGGGAGTCCTTGCAAATGAAGTGAAAGGAGCAAGGGAGCTTTAAAGCTAGATAAATGTTTGCCACTTCCTAATGGAAGTACAGAAAATGGCTTATTAGATATTTTATAAAAAAATAAAAAGAGGTGCCTTAGTGAAGGATATTGGAATTGTATTTAAAGAAAAGAGAGAAGAAATTGGAATAAAAATGGATGAAGCAGCTGCTGATTTGGAAATAACAACAGCGCAGCTTGAAAATCTTGAAGATGGGAATGTAAATGCATTTAAAGACATATTTTTCTTAAAAGAATTAATAAAGAAATATGCTAAATATTTAAATGTTAATGAAGATGAAGTAATAAGTGAGTTCAATGATTTTGTGTTTGATTATACTTCAAGAATTCCTGTAGAAGAGATAGAAGCTAAAGTAAAAGAAATAGAAAAAGAAACAGAAAAAGAAGAGAGGACTAGAGTAAGCTCTCCTTATACAAAAAAAAGAGTTAAAAAAGCTAAACTTAAGCCTGTTTTCTATTATTCTGTTATAACAATTATATTAGTAACTGTTACACTAATACTACTTAATTTGTTCTTAACAAATAAGAGAGCTAACACTACTATTGAAAGGAGTTTTGTAATAAATGAACTTGCCTAATAAAATAACTATATCTAGAATTATATTGTCTGTTGTAGTTTTGGTATTACTTATATTACCTTTTGAAAAGTTGGGACTTGCTATTCCTGATATAGCTGTTACTGCCACATTACGAATAAATATTAAATATATAATATGTGGAGTATTATTCTTAATTGGTTCTGTTACTGATTATATAGATGGGAATATAGCTAGAAAGTATAATATGGTAACTGATTTTGGAAAAGTTATGGATGCTATAGCAGATAAACTACTAGTTAATGGAGTGTTAATAATACTTGCTTGTCAAGGGTTCATAAATGTTATTATACCAGTAATAATTATAAGTAGAGATACAATGGTAGATTCTATAAAAATGGTTGCAGGACAAAAGAAGGGTGCAGTAGGAGCTTCAAAAGCTGGAAAGTTTAAAACTGCATTTATGATGTGCGGGTTAACATTAATGTTATTTTATAATTTACCATTTGAAATATGGGGTATTAGAGTAGCTGATGCACTTATTATGATAGCAACTGTATTATCTGTATATAGTGGAATAGAATATTATGTAAAAAATAGAGATGTAATCACACAGTAAAAGTGATTACTTTTTTATGTTTCTATTTGCAGGTGCATTTATTACTATGCCTTCTTTATTAAATCTAGAACCATGGCATGGACAATCATATGTGTTTTCTACTTCATTGTATATTAAAGGGCAGTACATGTGTGGACATAGATGTTTTTCTTCTGATTTAAGTAGTCCATTAAAATATCCTGACAAGTTTTTACCTATGTTTGTTATAGAGCTTGTTATTTGTTTTGAGCTTTTTCTATTTGGATTAAATAGACTTATATATTCATTTTCTTTATTTAAAACAATATCACTAAGTATTTTTCCGGATAGTATTCCGTTTGTTAATCCCCATGTGTTAAAGCCGGTGGCTAATAACACTCTATTTTTAAGTGTTCCTATATATGGTAGAGAGTCATTGGTCATTATGTCTGTATTACTCCAGTTATATATTGTTATGAGATTTAAATCATTAACTTTTTTATTAAGTTCTTCAAAATGCTTTTTGTCATTTAAATTAGTATTAATACTATGTGAGTTAGATAAGTATATTAGGTAGTCTTTATAGTTTCTAATAGAAATAGATGGAGTAGAGTAACTTATTAGTGATATTTTGTCTTTTGCTTTTCTAGCGGCTGTTAGGTATGATTTTTCTATATATCCTTTAATAGGAAATAGATATGGCATTATGAAATAAGGGTAGTGTGAAGCTATTATTACCCATTTTGTTCTAATTTTATTCTTGTCAGTATAGCAGATGTAGTGGTTGTTTTCTTTTTCTATTTTTTTAATTGATGTATGTTCATATACTGGAAAAGGTGTTTTCTTTAGTAAATAGCTAACAAACTTCACTGGATGGAAAGTATATGTGTTATTTACTTTAAACATGTATTTACTTATAACTTTATCATAGATCGTTTCTTTTGTGTTTATGTTGTTCTTGTGTAAGAAGGTTTCTAAATCCTTTAGTTTACTTATTTCTTCTTCATTGTTTGTGTAGACATAGGAAGAAACTTCTTCTAAATCGCAGTCTATTCTTTCTTTGTTTATTATAGTTTTAGCAAGTGTTATGGCATCAATTTGAGATTTAAGGTATAGGGACGCTACTTTATCATCAAAATTATTTCTAATCTTATCTATTAAATCATTTTGTAAATATGTAAGTTTACCTGTAGAATTACCAGTAGTCGCCATAGCTATTTCATTTTGTTCAACTAACATTACTTTTAAATTAGTGTCTTTTAAATGGTACAAGCAGCTAGCACCTGTTATACCTCCGCCTATTATTAAGCAGTCTACTTCTTTGTTTTCATTTAAAGATGGGTATGTTTCTTTATTTTCAATATCTTTCCATATACTTATATTTTTCACTTTATCACCTTTTATTATTATTTACAAAAGTGCTTTTAGTATAATGTTTTCTATTAATTTCCAATAAATAAATAAATTATCTATTGACTAAAGGGTCATACTTTTATAAAATAAAGACTATAATTGCAAATAAAAGAAAAATATTTGTTTTATCAAACAATTATTTGAAAAAGTGTTGACAAAAGAATTAAAGGGTAGTAAAATTAAATTACAAAGTAGGAGGAAAAAGATGACAAAAACATCAGATAAAGATAAAACTTTAGAACAGGTTCTTGCCGATATTGAAAAGCAATTTGGTAAAGGATCTATTATGAAATTAGGAGAAGAGGGAGTTAAGAATATAGATGTTGTATCTACTGGAAGCATGACGCTTGATATAGCATTAGGTGTAGGGGGATATCCTAAGGGTAGAATTATAGAAATATATGGACCTGAATCAAGTGGTAAAACTACATTTGCATTACATGCGATAGCTGAAGTTCAAAAACAAGGTGGTAGAGCTGCATTTATTGATGCTGAGCACGCACTTGATCCAGTATATGCTAAAAATCTTGGAGTTAATATTAATGAATTATTATTAAGTCAACCAGATACTGGAGAACAGGCTTTAGAAATATGTGAAGCTTTAGTTAGAAGTGAAGCTATGTCTATTATAGTTATTGACTCTGTTGCTGCTTTGGTTCCACAAGCTGAAATTGAAGGAGAAATGGGAGATTCTCATGTTGGACTTCAAGCAAGATTAATGAGTCAGGCACTTAGAAAATTATCAGGGGCTATTAATAAAACTAATACTATATGTATATTTATTAACCAATTAAGGGAAAAGGTTGGAGTATTATTTGGAAATCCTGAAACTACTCCAGGTGGAAGAGCACTTAAGTTCTATTCATCTATTAGACTTGATGTAAGAAGAGCTGAGCAAATTAAAAATGGTACAGATGTTATTGGTAATAAAACTGTTGTTAAAGTGGTAAAGAATAAAGTTGCTCCACCATTTAAGACAGCTGAAGTTGAAATAATGTATGGAGAAGGAGTAAGTAGAGAAGGAGAAATAATCGATATTGCTGCTAATCTAAATATTCTTGAAAAGTCTGGAGCTTGGTATTCTTACAAGGGTGAAAAGATTGGGCAAGGTAAAGAAAATGTTAAAGCTTTACTAAAAGAAAATAGAGATTTGTTTAATGAATTAGACACTAAAGTAAGAGAGCATTATGGATTTAAGACTATACCTGCTCCAAAAGAAGAAAAAGTAAAATAGTATTTAAACCTCTATCTACTTGATAGAGGTTTATGAATTAGTATAGAAAGTATTATTAATTTGTTATATAATACAGATGGAGGATTAATAGATATGGAATTAAAACTAAAAAAATGTCAAGATTGTGCTTCGTTGGTTGAAGTTATAAGAGATTGCGACTGCGAGTTTGATGAAGAAATAATGGAAGAAGATTGTGACTGTGAAGAATGCAATTGTGAACATTGTGATTGTGATGACTGTGAATGTAGTTGCTGCGAAGATATGGACTTTACATGTGGAGTAAGCTGCTGCTTTACACCTATGGAAGATGTAGTTCCAAATAGTACTGATGGGGCAGTAGAAAAACATGTTCCTAATATTGAAGTAAATGGAGAAACTGCTAGAGTTTATGTTAATCATGTTATGGAAGAAGAACACTATATTGAAGCTATTATAGTTATGTATGATAATGAAGAAATTAAGCATTTCTTTAAGCCTGGTGAAACACCTGAAGTAACAGTTCCTTATAAAGAAGGAATGAAAGCATATAGTCTATGTAATAAACATGGTCTTTGGGTAGCCGAGTAACTTTACACAAAACTTACAAATTAGTAAGTTTTTTCTTTTAAATAATGGTAAAATATAAGAAAGAGGGAAACTATGAATAAAATTGTAATTGAAAAGAAAGATTTAGTTAGTAACATTAAGACCATAAAAAAACTTGCAGGAAAATCTAAAGTTATAGCTGTTGTTAAATATAATGGATATGGATTAGGACTTATAGAATATACTAGGGTTTTAATGGAACAAGGAATTGAAAACTTTGCAGTTTGTAATGTAGAAGAAGCTTTAAGACTTAGAGAAGTGTATAATAAAATAGAGATTCTTAATATGTCATCTACCGCTAATAAAGAAGATATTAACTTAATGATAAAGAATAACATTATTATTACTATTGGCAGCAGAGAAAGCTATGAAGCTATAAAAGAATGTACAAGAAGAAAAGAAGCGCGTGCGCATCTTAAAATTGATACAGGCCTAGGAAGGTATGGTTTTTTACCTGAAGAGATAGACACTATGAGAGATGTTATAAATACTAGACACATAAATGTAGAAGGAGTGTTTTCTCATTTTTCAATATCATTTTATGATGAAGTTTACACCAAGAGGCAATTTGATATATTTAATAAAGTAGTTAAGGAACTTGAAAGTGATAGCTTTAAGTTTAAGATGAAACATATATGTAACTCTAGTAGCTTTTTACTTTACAAAAATATGCATTTAGATGCTGTTAGAGTTGGATCTGCTTTCTTGGGAAGAATAAATATTCCTAATAAGTACAAGCTTAAAAGAATTGGCTATTTAGAATCAGAAGTGGCAGATATTAAAACGCTTCCTGGTGGACATAATGTTGGGTATTCTAATACATATAATACTAATAAAGAAACAAGGGTTGCTATTATTCCTTGTGGTAGTATAGATGGTCTTAACATAGAAGAAGGCAGAAATAAAACCAGGGTCATAGATAAGATTTATTATATGTATACTGATTTCAAAAGAGATATAAAGGGTTATAGACACTATGCAGTGATTGAAGGCAAAAAATATGAAGTTATAGGCGGTGTAGATTATTCTCATATGGTTGTCGATATAACAGGTAGTGATGTAAAAATTGGAGATAAAGCCGTATTTGATATTAATACTTTTTATGCAAATCCTATAATAAAAAGAGAATATAGGTAGTACTTTTATTAATAAGTACTACTTTTTCATTGACAATGAGTCAAAATAATTTTAAAATAGGATTAGAAGGAAGAAACTTCTATAAATAAATTAATAAATGGAGGATGAAAAGATGAATGATGTTATTTTCTCCATTTTGCTTATTATAGTTGGATTATTTTTGGGAGCTATGGTAACGCTTTTAATTAATAAGTTAAAAGTTAGTAAAGCTCAAACTAATGCTGATAAATTATTAGAAAAGGCAACGCGTGAAGCTGAAAAGATTAAACGTGATGGACTATTAGAATTAAAAGAGGAAAGTTATAAAATTAAACAAGATACTGATAGAGAAGTTAAAGAAAAGAAACAAGAGGTACAAGAATTGAAAGCTCTTGTTGAATCTAGAGAGAATAGTTTAAATAAAAGAGACGAACTTTTAACAGAAAGAGAAAAAGCACTAGATGTGCGTGATAAAGATTTATTAGCAAAACAAAAAGAAATTCAAGAAAAAAATGCAAAAGTGGAGGACACTCTTAGAAAGCAAATAGATGAACTTGCTAAGATATCTGGTTTATCTAGGGATAAAGCTAGAGAACTAGTTATGAAAAAAGTAGAAGATGAGATGTCTAAAGAAATCGCTGTTTATCTAAGAGAAAGAGAAAATGATGCTAAATTGGAAGCTGATAAGAAAGCTAAGGATTATCTAATTAGTAGCATGCAAAGATATGCGACAGATGTTGCAAATGAACAAACTGTAACTACAGTTACTTTACCTAATGATGAAATGAAAGGTAGAATTATTGGTAGAGAAGGAAGAAATATTAGAACTATTGAAGCTATTACTGGTGTTGATTTGATAATTGATGATACACCTGAAGTTATAGTTCTATCAAGTTTTGATCCTTTAAGAAGAGAAATAGCAAAAGTTACTATTGAAGGATTAATTAAGGATGGGAGAATACATCCTGCAAGAATTGAAGAATTATATGATAAAGTTTGTGAAGACTTTAAGCGTATAATTAGAGAAAAAGGTGAAGAAGCTTTATTTAGTTTAAGCCTTACAAGAATGCATCCAGAGCTTGTAGAATTAATTGGTAAACTTAATTTTAGAACAAGTTATGGGCAAAATGTTCTTCAGCATTCAATTGAAGTTGCAAACCTTACTGGGCTTTTAGCTGCTGAGCTAGGAGAAAATGTAACACTTGCCAAAAGAGCAGGACTACTTCATGACATTGGTAAAGCAATTGACTTTGAGGTTGAAGGTTCACATGTGGAATTGGGTGCTGAATTTGCTCGTAAACATGGTGAAGGAGCAGTTGTAATAAACGCAATTGAAAGCCATCACGGAGATAAAAAAGCTACATCAGTTATTAGTGAATTGGTTGCTATAGCAGATACATTATCTGCAGCTAGACCCGGCGCTAGAAATGATAGTTTAGAAAACTATATTAAGCGTTTAACACAACTTGAAGAGATAGGTAACTCAATTGATGGCGTTGAAAAAACATTTGCAATGCAAGCAGGAAGAGAGCTTAGGGTAATTGTTAAACCTGAAGAAGTAGATGATGTTAAGTCTTATCAAATAGCTAGAAATATTAAGGATAGAGTAGAAGAAGAAATGCAATATCCTGGTACTATAAAAGTTGTTGTTATAAGAGAAACAAGAGCTGAAGAAATAGCAAAATAAGTAGAGATAATTCTCTACTTTTTCTGTATACTGAAAAATAATTATAATAAAATAGAGATTAGAATTAATAACTAATCTCTATTTGTTTGTGTGTTTTCAAATATAACAGGCATGATTATTGGTCTTCTACCAGTAAGTTCAATTATAAATGAGTTAAGTTCTAAAATTACTCTATTTTTTAAATCTGTTAAATTGTAATTAGGTTTAACTAATTCTTCTTTAACAACAGCTTTTACTTTATTTTGAATGCTATCAAGTAATTCTTGATTATCATTGACTACTACAAATCCTCTTGTCGTTATGTTTGGATCTATAATTAGTTCTTTCTTTACTGGGTCAACATTAAGTATTACTATTAGAACGCCATCATTACTCATTATTTTTCTATCCTTAATTACTGATGAAGCGATGTCTCCAATCTTTTTACCATCTACATAAATATCGTTGATAGGAATGCTTCCTGATTTTCTAACACCTTCTTTAGAAAGAGCAAGCATATCTCCATTTTTTAATATAAATGTGTTTTCTTGAGGTATTCCACATTCCTGTGCTAATTTAGCATGAGCTTGTAGCATTCTGTATTCACCATGAGCTGGCATAAAGTATTTAGGTCTTATAAGTCTTAATAATAGCTTTAATTCATCTTGTCTGCCATGACCACTTGTATGGATATTGACATCATTACTTGTTGTATAAACCTTAGCGCCTTTTAGATATAATTTATTAACAACCCTATTTACGCTTTGAGCATTTCCAGGTATCGTACTACTTGAAAATATTACAGTATCTTCTGGCATTAAAGTAATGTTTGAATCGACACCATTTGCTATTCTACTTAATGCGGCAAGTGGTTCACCTTGAGAACCTGTTACTAATAAGCACAAGTTTTCTGGTCTAACCTTTTTTATTTCGCTTTGTTCGATTAAAACTGTTTTGTCTTTAATTAGTCCGCAGCTTTTAGCAATTTCAATGTTATTAACCATACTTCTACCAAAAGGGGCTACTTTTCTATTGTTTTTCTTACAAGTTTCTATAATGTGAACAAGTCTATAAATGTTAGAAGCGAATGTAGCAAGAATAATTCTTCCTGTACAATTTCTAATTATATCACCAAGAGCTTCATCAACAGCGTTTTCACTTTGAGAAAAACCAGGTATTAAAGCATTTGTTGAGTCACTAAGTAATAGTTTAACACCATCATCTCCTAATTTGGCTATTTTACTAAAGTTAGCAACTGGTCCGATTGGAGTTAGGTCAAACTTAAAATCTCCTGTTGTAACAACTCTTCCGTTTGGAGTCATAACACTTATCCCATAGCTATCAGGGATAGAGTGGGTTGTTCTAAAAAACTCTATACTAAAGTGTTTATAATTGACTTTAGTATTCTCATCTATTATAACTATATTTTTATATGCTATAGCACGATCATCTAATTTCTTTTTAATAAGTTCAGTAGCAACTTTAGGTGCATATATAATTGGAATGTTAACATTAGTAACTAAATAAGGTATTCCTCCTATATGGTCTTCATGTCCGTGTGTTATAAATAATCCTTTAATTTTACTTTCGTTTTGTTTTAAGAAAGTGTAATCAGCTAAGACATAATCTATTCCAGGTAAATTGTCTTCTGGAAACATTACACCGCAGTCAATTATCACTATTTCATTGTCATGCATGATTGCATACATATTTTTACCGACTTCTCCAAGGCCGCCTAAAGCGAACACAAAAGTCTCTTTTTCTGTATTCATATAATTCATCCTTTCAATTTCTTTTAAAAGAAAAACTTGATATAAGAATTATACAACAAAACACTTACTTTGTAAAGTGGGCTGTTAAAAACCTTGTCATAATAAAAATGCTATAATTAGTGCTTTTTTTTAATAATTATGATATTATATATATGCAATAAGAAGATATTAAAAATAACAGGAGGATTTATATGGGATTATTTGATAAATTAAAAAACATAATAAAAGGAAAAGATGAAAAGATAGTAGAAAAGTATGATGAGGGACTTACTAAGACTAGAGATGAGTTTGTTAATAAGTTAAACTTGCTTGGTATTAAGTATACTAAAATAGATGATAAGTTTTATGAAGAATTAGAAGAGATACTTATAATGGCTGATTTGGGTGTTAATACGACTATGGAGTTTGTTGATAAGCTAAAAAGGCGTGTTAGAGATGAAAGAATAGATAGCTTTGATTATCTTAAAGAAGTTATAGTTGATGAATTAATGCTTATATATGTCAATGGAGAAAGTTTAAGTAGTAAGATTAATTATAATAATGAAGGATTAACTACAATTCTTTTTGTGGGTGTTAATGGGGTAGGTAAAACAACATCTATTGCTAAACTAGCTTCTAAAATGAAAAAGGAAGGAAAGAAAGTATTCTTAATTGGTGCTGATACTTTTAGAGCTGGGGCAGTTACTCAACTTAATGAATGGGCTAATCGTTTGGGTGTTAACTTCTACGGAAAAGATGATACAGATCCAGCTAGTGTAGTGTTTGAAGGTTTAACAAAAGCTAATGAAGCAAATGCTGATGTAGTTTTAATAGATACTGCAGGTAGACTACAAAACAAGATAAATTTAATGAAAGAACTTGAAAAAGTTAATAATGTTATTGTTAAAAAGACTGGAAGAGAAGTAGATGAAACATTGCTTGTAATAGATGCTTCAACTGGTCAGAATGGTATATCTCAGGCTAAAAGCTTTAAAGAAATATGTAAAGTTACTGGACTTATTTTGACTAAATTAGATGGAACTGCTAAAGGTGGAATCGTGCTTTCTATTAAAGAGAATGTAGGTATTCCTGTTAAGTTTGTTGGTTTTGGCGAAAAAGAAGAAGATATGATACCTTTCGATATAGAAAACTATATATACGGATTATTCAAGGAGTGGTAATAGTGGAAAAGTTAATATATGACGGATATGTAAAAATATATGATTGTGAAAGAGATAATGATGGAAAATTAGATAAGTTTACTAAAGTTGCTTTAAGAGGAGCTTCTGGTGGAATTGTCATAAATGAAGAAGGTAAAATGGCATTGGTAAAGCAGTATAGACCAATAATCGGGCATGATACTCTAGAGATACCTGCAGGAACTTTAGATAAAAGCATAACAAAAAAAGATATCATAATTGAAGAATTAGAAGAAGAATGTGGAATAGCAAGAGAGGACATAATATCTATAACTGATGAACCTATTATTTCTTATAATATTATAGAAAATATGTCTGATGGACTTATGCATTTATATTTAATACATGTTAAAACTAAAGATAGTAAGCCACAAGAAGAAGATGATGTGGATGAAGTTAAGTTTTATACTTTAGATGAAATAGGTACTTTAATAAAAACTAGAGTCATTACTGATCCTAAAACTTTAATTGCTTATTTCTTGTATAAGGATACTTTAAAATGATAGAGAGAGAAAGACTAATTAAACTTTTTGATATTTATTCATCTTTGTTTACTGATAAACAAGCTTTATATTTTAAAGATTATTATTATGAAGACTTATCACTTTCAGAAATTGCAGATAATTATAATGTTAGCAAAACAATAGTCGGGAAAACAATTAATAAGGTTGAAAAGAAACTAGAAGAATATGAAAAAGATTTAAATGTATTAAAAATTATTGATGGCTTAGTTGCTATTAAGGAAAAAACCAATGACAGTAAAACTAAGAAGGATATAGAAGATTTACTTAAATAGAAAAAATAGTGAGAGTTTTGAGCTCTCGCTATTTTAATGTTCTAATCAAACTTACTTCTTTTTCTAAAGATTCTATAGATCTATAATACTCTTTCTTAGTTATCCTATGTAATCTATATAAAGTTTCTAATTCACTTTCATATACTGTTTTGTATGGTGTTTCGCTTATTCTTTTAATAAAACGCTTATATATACTTAAATCTTCTTTTGTTACAGCTTCAAAGTTAGAGTTTATTATTTGCATTATGTTATATAAAGTTTCAGAAATAGGTAAAACATTTAAAGCTCTATATGTTCTTCCAATTTTCATAATATCTTCTGGTGTATATAGAAAAACTGAATCATTTTCAAAGTTAACAGCTTTTAATTCTTCAACTAGTGCATTATGTTCTTGAAAACTGCTAATTACTTCTTTTTGATTTCTATCAGAAGGTAAAAAAACTATTTCAAACATCTTATGCCCAGGCATATTGTCTTGTGAAAAAACACCCTTAGTATAATAAAACCAATTAGGATCATTAGATATTACTTTAAATAAAGCTGGTGTTTGTAATGATGAAACGAATTCTTCTTTAGCTCTTTGTATTTCTTCTTCATTAGGCACTACTTTAAATAATTCAAATTTTTTGTTGTTTTTAGAATAACTGTCTAGTTCTCCTGATCTATATATTTTTATATCTTTTTCCATAAAACCTCCTTAATATTTATAAATATTATATTATAATTAATGAAAAATATCAATAAATTATGTTATAATCTATATGCAAGGAGATGATTACAATGTTTAATAGTTTAGGAGAAAAGTTTGATAATATCATATCTAAAATGAAAGGATATGGAAGTATAAATGAAGATAACATTAGCGAGATGGTGCGTGAGATAAGACTTGCTCTTCTTGAAGCTGATGTTAACTATAAAATAGTAGGGGAGTTTGTTAATTCTGTTAAAGAAAAAGCATTAGGAGAAGAAGTTGCTAAGTCTTTAAAACCTGGTGAAGTTTTTGCAAGTATTTTAAGAAATGAACTTATACAATTATTAGGAGAAGAAGAAGCACCACTTACTATGAACAAGCCAATGAATATAGTTTTAATGTGTGGTCTTCAAGGTAGTGGTAAAACAACTACAACAGGTAAACTAGGAGCTTTAGTAAGAAAAAGATACGGAAGAAGGCCTATGTTTATAGCTTGTGATGTTTATAGACCTGCTGCAATTGACCAACTTAAGACTTTAGGTAAATCTTTAGATATTGAAGTTTATGAAGAAGGTAAAGGTAATCCAGTTGAAATATCTAAAAGAGGTATTGAATATGCAAAGAGTAAAGGTTATGACTATGTACTAATAGATACTGCTGGTAGACTTCAGATTGATGAAGAATTAATGAACGAATTAGTAAACATTAATAATGAAGTGAAACCTAATGAAATACTTCTTGTACTGGATGCAATGATGGGACAAGATGCTATAAATGTAATAAATGGATTTAACGAAAAACTATCCCTTACTGGTGCAATACTAACTAAGATGGATGGAGATACTAAAGGTGGCGTTGCTCTTTCTTTAAGACACTTAACTAACGTGCCTATTAAATTAATAGGTGATTCAGAAAAGTTAGATGGAATAAGCGAATTCGTTCCTGATAGAATCGCTGATAGAATATTAGGTAATGGTGATTTGGTATCAATCGCTCAAAGGGCTAGTGAAGTAATAGATGAAGAATCCGCTAAAGATGCAGCTAGAAAAATGAAGAAGGGTACTTTTGATTTAGAAGATTTCTTGGAGCAAACTAAACAAATTAAAAAACTTGGGCCACTTGAAAACTTAATTAAATTACTTCCAGGTGCTAGAAAAATGGGACTAGATAACTTAAACATCAATCCTAAGATAATGGCTAGAGTAGAAGCAATCGTGCTTTCTATGACTCCAGAAGAAAGGCATAATCCGGATATACTAAAAGCAAGTAGAAAGCAAAGGGTAGCTAAAGGAAGTGGAACAAGCGTGCAAGAAGTTAATAGATTACTTGACCAGTTTGAACAAATGAAGAAAATGATGAAACAAATGACTAATGGTAATATGAAAATGCCATTTTAGTGGTAGCATTTGTTAGAATTATATTTACACTTGACGTTTAGTTATTATTAGTAAAATAAAATTTAATAAAACAAAAGAAGATATTAATAGATTAATCATGTCTATTTAATTCTTCTTTTTCTTTTACCATTTTCTCATATATTTTAAATGCATTTAAAACTGCATCATCCCAAGAAACATATACGTCTTTGTAAGCGTTTTTACTTACTTTGTTATAAAGTTTTTCATCATTCATTATTTCAAGTATTCTTGCCGCATATGATTCTTTAGAATAATCAGAAAAGAAACCATTAACATTATCAGCTATTCCGCTAGCTGTGACTGCATCTTTTAAGAAAAGCGTAGGTGTTTCCTGTGAAGCTGCTTCTATTTGCACGAGTGAATTAACATCATATAGTGAAGGGAATAAGAATAAATCACTTCTTCTATAGTATTTAGCTAGTTCATCTCTATTTTCAACTCTTCCAGCCATGATTATTTCATCATTCATGTTTTGCTCATTAATGTATTTTTTAAGTGCTTCTTCGTCTTGCCCACTTCCAACAAATATCATTTTAAAGTTAAAATTAGGTTTTAGTTCTTTTAATAGTTTTAGTGAATCAACTATAAAGAATACATTTTTTAGTTTGTTTATTCTTCCTACAAATAAGAATACTTTTGTATCTTCTGCTATATTATATTTCTTGTTTATGTAATTAAAAGCTTCCTTTTTATCAGTTTTTATCATATCTGTAGCATTAGAAATTATTCTAGGCGTTTTAGTGTATCCATAATCATCAGTATATACTTTGCTTATAGCTTCATTCATAGTCCAGCACTCATCGCATGCTTCAAAGCTTTTCATTATTATATCAGTCATTTTTTTTGAAAGTATCTTGCTATTAGTAGCACGGTAAAAATCTTGTTTAAATTGGCTGTGCATAGTAGCTATTAAAGGAATATTGTGTTTTTTTGCATAATTTATTCCAATTTTTCCTATTGTAAATGGTGAATGTATATGTACTAAATCTAGATTATAACTTTCAACTTCTTTTAAAAAATGTTTATCAAGTTTAGGAGTAGGCAAGTTATAGTCTAAAAATGGTATTTTAATTGATTTACATCTAACTACTTTATATGGAAGTTCTTTATCATTAAATCCTTTTAAACCAGGTGCAAAAACAATTACATCAGCGTGTTTTGTGAGTCTTTTTGCATAGTTATCAACTACCATCACAACTCCATCTATCATTGGGAAATATGTATCTATAAATAATCCTATTGTTAACTTCTTCATTTATATTACCTCATATCCATTATAACATTTATATGGCTAATAAAAAAGGACTATTTTGCTAAATCTAGTCCTGTTCTTGCTTTATAAACTAAATGATGAGCCTGATATGGTTCTTTTTCTATTAAATATTCTAAATAAGGGAGTGGGTTTTCATTTTCTCCATCATGATATATCTTTTCTATTGAAAATAGGAAATCTTTATTAATGCCAATGCTTTCTAAATAGTTCATGTAATTATAAAATTGTTCTATTGTTAATTCATACATTTTACATCCAGCTAATGTGTTTAGAATAATCATAATGTAGCAATAAATGTCAGAATCTCTTGAAGGTATTATGTCATCATGACCATTAACCTTATATTTGTATGGTAAGTCAATAAGTAAAGTGTTTAGAAATAAGTATTTAGATGTAAATGGTTCATTATTAGAAATATAGCTACTGTCTATATCAACTACATGAATTTTGTTTTCTTTATCTACAATAAAGTTTGCCTCATGTAAATCTCCTAGTCTAAACTCATAAGGGAAACCTTTCAATTCATCTATATTAATAAGAATACGTCCTATTTTCTTTAAGTACTCTATCTTATCTTTAAGAGGAATCTGCTTATTACTAAGTATTATTTGTAAGTTTGTTGCATTTTCTATTAAAGGCATTGTTGTTCCAATTATCTCTCCGCCAACTACAGCAAGTGTTTCAGGAAGAACTAATTCTTTAACTTGCTCTAAAACAGATCTATAATATACTAAGGTATTTATGTTTAATAGTTTCATACCCATGTATTCGCCTTTATCTATAAAGAACCTCTTTAACATTTTTCTTTCTCTTCCAGATCGTTTGCTACCCATTATATAAAGCTCACTTTCAACATTTATTACTCCTTTACCTGGGTCAAATTTCTTAAGTTTTTCAAATTGATTTCTTGTTAGTGATGTTGTGTACATAATACTTCACCTCTTTTTTATGCTGTATGATACCATATTAAGTACATTTTGTCAAATCCATTATTTTCTGTTGACAAGTGTATAAAATACACATATAATGTAAATGCAGGGTGAAAAGAATATGAGAAAGAACTTTGAACTATATAAGAACATAGGCGTTCATACAATTACTTCTATATTTACTGTAGATAAAGGTGTTGTTAAAGTATTATTAGTCAAAAGAAAAAATGAACCATTTAAAGATATGTGGGCTTTAGTTGGTGGAGCTGTTTACAATAATGAACTATTAAGAGAAGGAGCTTTAAGAGAGATAAAAGAGAAGACAGGTTTAGAAGGTGTGAAGATTTATGAATCAGGTATATTTGATAAACTAGATAGATCACCAATTATGAGAATGATAGCTGTTACTTATGTAGGAATTGTTGATATAAATAAAGTAAATGTTTTAAGTGAAACAATAAATACCGAAGATGCTAGCTGGGTGCCAATAGATAAGGTAAAGAGATTAGCTTACGACCATAACGACATTCTTTTAAAAGCTCTTGATACTTTAAAAGAGTTAATAGTTTCTACTGATATACTAAAGGGATTATTTCCAAATGGCTTTACTATTCCAGAAGTACAAAAGACATATGAAGCTATTTTAGGTAAAGAATTTGACAGAAGAAATTTTAGAAAGAAATTACTAAGTTTAAGACTTATAACTGATACTGGTAAAGAAATATTATTTGAAGGAAAGAGACCTGCAAAGCTTTATAAGTTTGATAAAAGAAAGGAAAATAAAAGTGTATTTTAAAGATACATTTTTATAAATAAATTATATGCGTACAAAATACGCAAGTGGAGGATATATGGATATTGTAAAAGAAATTATAAATGATATGAAAGGGTTAAGTAAAGTAAATGATTTAGAGAAAGTAACTGAAATATCTTTGCCTTATTTCTTTTTAGAAGTTTTGAAACTAGAACCTTCA
>CADBRE010000044.1 GCA_902797005.1 uncultured Erysipelotrichaceae bacterium
GATATAAGAGGAAATGAAATAGATAGTAATATAAAAACTGCAGTAGATAATTGGTATTTAGGTACATTTTCGGGAACTGATTATGAAGATTACATAGATACAAAAGCAATATACTGTAATGACAGAAGTACAATAGCAGATAAAACTGGAGGATTAACAAAAGACACATATTTTGGGGCATATGGGAGATTAGCTTCATCAAAAGCTCCTTCATATGCATGCGGAGTAAATAACAAAGGATTTGGTAATAATTATTTTGAAGGCAATACAAAAGAAGATAAGTACACAGCAGAAGATGAGAATGCTCAAAATAAAATAGGTAACGGATATCTAACTAAAGTAATTAATGAAGAAACAGTTAAGACACCTGCTGCTTTAATGACAGCAGATGAAGCAGCTTTTGCTGGAGGGAAGCATGATACAAAATTAATAAGTCCATATGCATGGTATTATTTAAATGCAAATGAAGAAGGTACAGCAGCACAAAGATCTGCTACTGCAGGTCAGTATTGGTGGACTATGAGCCCTAGTGGCTTCCATTCTTCGTCCCGTGCTTACGCATGGCTCGTCTACGGGTCTACGGACCCTGGCAACCTCGGCGGCTACGTCAGCGTGACATTTTCTTACGCTGTTCGACCTGCGATTTCTCTCAAATCTGACACTCTTTGGGCGAGTGGTAACGGGACTCCAGAAAATCCATATGTTGTATCAGCAAATTAGACCTTATCAAGTCTAGTGTGTAAATTATGGCACAAAATTATGTGCCTTTTTGTGTGGTAAAATGATGAGAGATGTGGTAAAATTATAAACGAGGAAAAAGTATGAAACAAGAAGATATAAGAAACTTTTCAATAATCGCACATATTGATCATGGTAAGAGCACACTTGCTGATAGAATACTTGAGATATGTGGTAATGTTACTAAAAGAGAAATGAAAGAACAACTTTTAGATAATATGGATTTGGAAAGAGAAAGAGGAATTACAATTAAGTTAAATGCTGTAGAATTAATGTATAAAGGTAAGACTTTGCATTTAATTGATACGCCTGGGCATGTAGACTTTTCTTATGAAGTTAGTAGAAGTTTAGCTGCTTGTGAAGGCGCTGTTTTGGTTGTTGATGCAACACAAGGAATTGAGGCTCAGACACTTGCTAATCTATACTTAGCACTTGATAATAATTTAACTATTATACCTGTTATTAATAAGATAGATTTACCTAATGCTGATCCTGAAAGAAGAAAAGATGAGCTAGTTAGTACAATTGGTTTTGATAGGGATGAAATATTATGTGTAAGTGGTAAAACTGGTGAAGGGGTAGATAAGCTACTAGACGCGATAGTAGAAAGAATACCTGCACCTAAAAGTACAGAGAAAGACTTTCGAGCTTTGATATTTGATAGTCATTTTGATAGTTATAAAGGTATAGTTACTTTAGTTAGAGTTGTTGATGGAGAAGTAAAAGTACATGACAAAATAAAGATGCACGCGACTGGTGCTACTTATGAAGTGTTATCTCTCGGCAAAACTACACCTAAAGATAGCCCTAGAGAAAAGTTATGTGCTGGTGAGGTTGGTTATATAACAGCTAGCATTAAATCAATAGAAGATGTTAAAGTAGGAGATACAATAGTCCTTGATGGTAGTACATTAAGTGCTTTGCCAGGATATAAGCCTATGAAACCTATGGTGTACTCCGGTTTATATCCAATAGATAGTAGTAAGTTTGAAGCTTTGAAAGAAGCATTGGCTAAACTTAAACTAAACGATGCAGCTTTAATGTATGAGCCAGAAAAGTCTGATGCTTTAGGATTTGGTTTTAGATGTGGATTCTTAGGACTACTTCATATGGAAATAGTAGAAGAGAGAATAGAAAGAGAGTTTGGTATTGAACTTATTGCTACTAGTCCATCAGTTATTTATGAAGTCTTATTAACTAATGGAGAGACAATATATATAGATAGCCCTAATAAGATGCCAGAGATGAATAAAGTATCTGATATTAAAGAACCATATGTTAGAACTAATATATTTGTGCCTAATGAATATGTTGGAAGTGTTATGACTTTATGCCAAGATAAGAGAGGTATATACAAGACAACTGAGTATATAGATTCTAAAAGAGTTAATGTTGTGTATGAGCTTCCACTTTCTGAAATAGTGTATGATTTCTTTGACAAGCTTAAAAGTTTTACTAAGGGTTATGCTTCATTTGATTATGATTTTATAGGTAATAAGAGTAGTAAACTTGTTAAACTAGACATATTATTAAATGGTGATATAGTAGATGCACTTAGTATAATTGTTCATAAAGATGATGCTTATAGGAGAGGTAAAGTAATAGTAGAAAACTTAAAGAA
>CADBRE010000045.1 GCA_902797005.1 uncultured Erysipelotrichaceae bacterium
ACAGGAAATCAGCGATGAAATAGTTTATGATGAAATAATGAAACCTCAGGTTAACATTGATGCTGACAGTATAGTAATAGATGATCACATTACAGATGATGAATTCTTTGATGATTTCTTCGGAGATGATGAATAAAGCCTAACGGCTTTTTTCTTTTTTCATATAATAAATATAGGTGATTTAATCATGAGTTATATAAATTATGCACAAAATAGAAAAGCAAAGATAATTGATTTACAAAGTCCTGTAGATTACAATAATTATCATTTAAGAGGAGCAGTAAATATTCCTTACGATGAGCTGCTTAATAATTATAGAAAGTATTTAAACAAGAATGAAACATATTGCATTTATTGTAAAAGTGGGAAACTTTCAAAAAGAGTAGTAGCAATGCTATCATATTTAGGGTATAATGTTATAAAGATAGATAATTAGAGTTATAATATAAATAAAGAAAGAGGTGCTTTATGGGATTTTTGGCAGGAATAGATTCATTTATTACTACATTATTAGGTCTTTTAGGTTCTTGGGGTGCAGTTCTAGGGTGTGTGTTTATTCTTTTTGAATCAATATTGCCAATTCTTCCTATTTCAGTTTTTATAACTCTTAACTTTATGACCTTTGGGCCATTTATAGGTTTCGTAATATCTTGGGTATTTACATGCCTCGGTTGTATGATGAGTTATTATATATTTAGAAATGGCGTATCAGAAAAGTATTTTCTTAAATTAAAAGACCATCCTCAGTTTGGAAAAATAGTAAAAGTAGTAGAAAATATGGACTTTGCAAGAATAGTTACTTTAATTGCTATTCCTTTTACTCCAGCTTTTCTTATCAATATTGCAGCAGGTGTTTGTAGAGTAGATGCTAAGAAGTATTTTTATGCTTTACTTATAGGAAAAATATCTCTTGTTTATTTCTGGGGCTATGTTGGTGTAAGCTTAATTGAAGCATTAAAAAATCCTTTAGTCTTAGTTAAGGTAGTATTATTGGTAATTGTTGTTTATATAGTTAGCTCACTACTTTCTAAAAAGCTAAACATTAGGTAATTTATTAGAAACTTGAATAATGTAGTTTATTTGACTATAGTTTCAAATTATTATATAATTAGTCCATAAAAGAGGTGTGCAAAGTATGAATAATAAAAAAATATATACAATTGACGAAATTAAAGCTAAAGCCTTGCCGATATTTAAAAAATATAATGTAAGTGAAATAACATTATTTGGTTCTTATGCTCGTGGTGAAGCAAACTCAAATAGTGATATAGATTTTTTGGTTGTTTATCCTAAAAATTTTACTTTGTTAAAATTAGCTTCATTAGAAGAAGAATTAAAACAAGAATTTGGAAAAGAGATAGATATTGTATCAAAAAACGCTTATACACGTGATATGAACGATGAAATATCTGATTATGCAATATTAGCAAAAAAAATATTTTTTAACAATATAACAAAGGAAGGAAAAACTATTTATGGTTAATGTAAATCGTGATTTAACTTTGCTGCTTCATATGCTTAAATACACTAAAGAAATAACTGATTTAAACTTAATAAAAATAACTTTTGATGATTTTAAATCTAATTATGTAATTAGGAATTCTGTTTCAATGGATATAATGCAAATAGGCGAATTATCCACACATTTGAGTGAAGAATATGTTTCTAAAAGCAGTAAAGAAATAAACTGGAAAGCTATTAGAGGTATGAGAAATAGATTTGCACATGGATATTTTACTATGGATTATAAGATTATATATGAAACAGCATTAAATGATATTCCTGAGTTGCAACAGTTTTTAATTAAAGAAATAGAAAATAATAAATTATAAAATGACAAATTGATAGAGAAAGCTTTAACTATTATGTTAAAACTTTTTCTATTTTTTTCTTTTGTTCGCTTATCATTCTATTAAGCATGTGTTATACTTAGTATGTAAGAAGGTGAAGTAAATGTTGTTATACATAATAATTGGGATTTTAATATTAGTATTAATACTTTTAATTATCTTATTATTTAAAGTTAAAAAGGTAAATGAAAGTGAAATTGAACTTAGAATAAAGGAAATGCAAACTGATATGGTTAAGTCCATTGGTGATTTTAAATATGATTTTTCTAAAGTACTAACTAATGATTTTCAGGAGCTTAATGATAGAATAGAAGCTAGACTTAATAAGATAGATCAAAGAGTTAATGAAAGATTAGATGTAAACTTTGAAAAAACTAATAAAACTTTTGATGAAGTTTTAAAGAGTTTAGTAAAGATTAATGAAGCACAAAAGAAACTTGACTTATTATCAACAGATATTGTAGATTTACAAACAGTACTTACAGATAAAAAAAGTAGAGGTATATTTGGAGAAGTTAATCTTCATCAAATACTTGCCAGTTGCTTTGGGGAAAAGAATGATAAACTTTATAGACTACAGTATACTTTAAGTACTGGGGTTATAGCTGATGCTATTGTATTTGCTCCAGCACCACTAGGTAATATCTGTATAGATAGTAAGTTCCCACTTGAACACTACCGCTCTATGCTTGAAAAAGGTATTACACCAGAAGAAAGACTTAGAAGAGAAAAAGCTTTTGAAATGGATGTTAAAAAACATATAGATGCGATTGGAAGCAAATATGTAATAAGTGGAGAAACATCTGAACAAGCAATACTATTCTTACCTGCAGAAGCTATTTTTGCTGAGATAAATGCATACCATACTAATTTAATAGATTATGCGTATGAAAGAAGAGTATATATTGCATCTCCAACAACATTAATGAGTTTACTAACTATAATTCAAGCTATTTTAATGGGTATGGAAAGAGATAAATATGCTGGAATAATCCATCAAGAATTAAATAAACTAGGAGAAGAGTTCACTAGATATAAAGAAAGATGGGAAAAACTATCTAATCATATGGAAACAGTTAATAAAGATGTAAGAGATCTTCATATTACAACTGATAAGATATCTAAGAGATTTGATTCTATCAGCAATGTAGACATTAAATTAGAGGTTGATGATAAATAGATATAGCTATTATTAGAAGAGGATTCAGTTGTTCGGAAATTCCGAACACTTAACTAATAATAGTATTATTAAGACTATAAACACTATATGTGTTATAGATAAATAAAAGAAAGGAGTGGGAAAATGGAATTCTTTATAATATTTGTGCTTGTTATAGTAGGAATAATATTACTTGGTTCTATTAAAGAGATTAATGAATATGAAAGAGGTATTAAGTTTAGATTTGGTAAGTTTCATAGCATTATGAAACCTGGTTGGCAAATTGTACTTCCAATATTTGAATCATATAAAAAAGTAGATATAAGAACTAAAGCAGTAGATGTTCCTGAACAAGACGCTATTACAAAAGATAATGTTTCTATTAGAATTAATGCGGTTTTATACTATAATATCTTTGATGCTTCTAAAGCAATACTTGCTGTAGAAAAGTATAACTATGCTGTTTCTCAGCTTGCACAAACTACAATGAGAAATGCCGTTGGTGAAGTATCTCTAGATGAATTGCTTTCTAAAAGAGATAAAATCAGCAGTGCGATTTGTCAAATAGTTGACGCAGCTACTGACCCTTGGGGAATAAAAGTAGAAAATGTTGAACTAAAAGATATTCGTCTTCCAGAAGAGATGAAAAGAGTTATCGCAAGAGTTGCTGAAGCTGAAAGAGAAAAAGAAGCTGTAATAACTAAATCACGCGGTGAAGTAGAAGCTTCTGAAAACTTAGTAAAAGCTGCTCAAAACTTAGTAAGTGCTCCAGGTGCATTACACTTAAGAACACTAGAAACATTAAACGATATTTCTTCAGACCAATCTAATACAATAGTTTTTGCAACACCTATTGAAGTTATAAAAGCTATTGAAGGATTTGGAAAGAAAGATAAGAAAGACCAATAAGGTCTTTTTCTTTACACTAAAAAGTTAAGTAAATGTCAAGAAAAAGAAAGTTGTAATTGACTTAACACTATGATATCATTATAAGTAGGAAAATAAAGGTGGTTAGTGTGAATACAAATAGAGAAGCAATTTATAGTTTAGTTAGTCTTTTAGTTAAAAAGGCTGGTTTTGATGTAAGCAAAAATGAAGCAGAAGAAGAGCTAAAGAAGACTAAAGAAAACTTAGAAAAATTAAGTCATGAAAAGGTAAGTGTAGGTAACAAAAAGAACTTAGACAAATTAATTGAAGATTTAAAAGTAAGAGAAGCTTTTTGGGAAAACAATGCTGAGGTAATAGGAAGAAGTTTACTTGAAGATTATAATTCTGGAGCTAAATACCATTCTGTTAAACATAAAATAGACTCATTAGTTGCACTTGCAAATGAAGGAACACAAAACTTAGAGTTTAGCTTTATATATACAAGAAGCATAGAGCTTGAAAAAGCATTTAAAGAATTAGAATCAAAAGTAAAATCTCATGACTATACAAATTATGATGAAAAAGAAATGGACACTAAATATAAATCATATCTAGAAAACAAATTAAAATCTTTAGATGAAGAGTTAGAAAGCATTGATAAAGAACTTGATAACTTAAGAGATATAGAAGCTAAAGATGTTAACATTGTTAACAAAATAAGAGATTACAATGAGACACTTAGTAACAATTTAAGCAAATTAATTAAGGTTTCTGAAAATACTATACACACTGACATAGCATTTGATGTATGGGAAAAACTAGAAACTACAAAAAGTGATTTAGAAGAAAAACTTGAAAGTTCCGTTGATGCATTAGAAAAGACAGAAAATCTACTTGCTGAAGTTAGAAAGAATAGAATGGGTCTTAATAATAGAAAAGATGTTCTTGGAGCAGAAAAGACTAGATGTACAGCTAAATTAGCTAATATCAACAAATCATTAGATGAAGATTCATATATGAACTTGACTGAAAGAATAATGGATGTATCTAATCTAGAACTTGCAAGACTTGAACTTGAATCACTAAAGAACAAAAAAGAAGTTATATATGTTGATGCAAATAAAGTTAGAGAAGAGCTTATTAAAGAATGGGAAAATGCTCCTAAAGATAGAACTGCTGTAGAAACTAAAGAAGAAGATAATGCTCAAGAACAAGTAACTACTGAAGAAAATAAAGTGGATAATTCTACTGAAGAAGCAGCCGAAGAAGAGATTACTATAACAAAAGTAACAGAAGAAGATGACCTTGAAAAAACAAACATCGATTTAGATACAAATATTAATATTGAAGAAGACAATGATAAAACTGTAGAAATAAAAATAGAGAAAAAGAATAAATTTGATTTAGAATGGTAAGGTGATAAAAATGAATTATCGTGTATTAGAAGACTTAATAAACATTTTAGTAAAAAAAGCTGGATATAGTTTAGATCAAACTGATACATTAGAAGACTGTGATGTTTTAACTAACAGAAGAAGACTTATTGAAGAAAGAATAGAAAATCTAAATCAAGAACAATCTAAAGATAATTACAGTGAAGATAAAAAGAAAGATGAGGAAGAAAAGCATTTCTTAGAAAGTACTCTTGAAATAGTAAAAGAAGAACAAGAAGTAGGAGATTTAACAGAAAAAGAAGTTGCTTCACTACTAAGTCAAATAGAAGATTTATCTATTAAATTAGAAAACAAAGACTATAACACTTCAAATAATAATGAATTAGAAGAAAAACAAATCGTTTTAAATAAAGAGTTAAATGAATTAACAAAAGCGATTGATTCTAAAAGAATGATGCCTAATGAATTAGGTGCTACGATACTAGAGGCATTTAGAGAAAACAAAGGATTTGATTCAATTAAAGATGAATTAGAATTATTAGTAGAAAAAGCAAATAATACATATAATAAAACAGTTAATGAAATAAAATCAAGCAATATATTTGAATTAATGGATGAATATAATGGAAAGAAAGCAGATACATTCAAAAAGATTGAAGCTAATTCTTATAAGGGTGATAACGGAAAAGAAGATATTAACAAAAAATGTGAATATCATAATGACAGAATTAATGCTCATAATGAAACATTAAAAGCAATTGAAAAACGCGAAGAAGAACTAGATCAACTAATTGAAGACACTAGAGAATTATATGTAAGCACATTAAATGAAAGAAAAGAGAAAGAATCATTACTTTCAGAATACTATAAAAAGATATATGAATTATCTAATATAAGTATTTATGAAGAAGACTTTAATAATTATTTAGACTATTTAGTTGAAGAAGTAGAAAACGATAAATCACTTGAAGACAAGTATAACTGTGATATTGTTTCTTACAAAAATGAATTAAGAACACTTGATATTAACAGTAAAAAAGTTAAGGACTCTATTCTTTCAGAAGAAAAATGCCTTGATACATTAAATAGAAAACTTGAATTAATTGAAAGCAATAGTAAAGAAAGAATAGATGATAAAATTGCTTACTTAGACTATAACAAGAGATTAAATACTTTAGCAAATGAACAACAATACTACTATGTTAATGTAGATGTAATAAAAAATGAAATAATAAATCTTTGGAATAAAGAAGGGCAAGCAGAAGAAGAAAGTGATATTGAAATTACTAATGAACTACAAAGCTCTATGTATGAAGAAGATAAACTAGATTATACTGATGATTCTGAAACGGAAAGTATAGATTTAGAACCAATTGAAGAAGATAGTGAAACTGAAGATTCTTCAAGTAATGAAAATATGGAAAGCACAACTGAAGCATTACAAGATAAAGAAGATAATTTTGAATTACTAGATGATTTTGAATAGGAAAAGTTATTCTTTCCTTTTTTCTTTGCATGAAAAAAGCACTAGTTTAAGTGCTCGGTTATTACATAAATATTATAATTAGTATTCCTAGTATAAGTGTATATATACTAAAGTATTTTAAGTTTCCATCTTTAACAGCTTTAATAAACCATCTAAGTGTATAGTATGAAACTACAAATGAAGCTATAAAACCTAGACCATAAGGTAATATAAGTTCATGAATATTACTAACTTCAAGTAAATCTTTTATTCCAAGTATTGTTGTTCCAACACTTACTGGTATATAAAGCATAAAACTATACTTAAGTGCTGTTTCTCTGTCCATTTTTCTAAATAATCCACCAATTAATGTAGATCCACTTCTACTAATTCCAGGAATAACAGCTACTACTTGAGAAAGTCCAACAACAACCGCGTCAATGATACTTAAATCTTTATCTTTTCTAGCCCCTTTAATCTTGCTTACTAAAAATAAGAACAAAGCTGTTATTAAGAATGACACACCAACTATCTTTGTACTATTTAGCTTCTCTTCAATAAAATCTTTAAACAAAAAACCAACTATTCCAATAGGGATGCTACCTAGTACAATTAACAAACAATACCTAAAGTCTTTTTTAGTTTCATCTGTCTTTCTCTTAAAGTATAAAAAGAAGTTTTTAACAAGTCTTACAAGATCATCTTTATAAATTAGTAAAATAGCAAGTAAACTACCAAAGTTAACAATTATTTCAAAGTTTAAATCACTAGCACCTAAATCTAAAAGCTTTCTTAAAATAAATACATGACCGCTTGATGAGATAGGCAGAGGTTCAGTAAGACCTTGTACTATTCCTAAAAATACATATTTTAAAATCTCTATCATTTTTATCACCTATTTAATTATATACTAAACTAATTAACTTTACAATCAAAAAAGAATTGTATTTGCATAAATGATACTAAAATAAATACATTATTAATGGGTGCTTCTAATGCTAAGAATAATAATGTTTTTTGCTGGTGTGTATCTTTGTGGATTATCAATTACTTTTATGATAATATATCTAAACCTATTAAATCAAGGGTATAATTTTTTAGAATATGTCAATTTTATAATTAGTAAGCCCGTTATATTAGGTGGAGTATTAGGTGCAGTTTTAATACTTATTTCAATATATAAAAAGAAAGGAAAAATAAAATGATATATGCTTATGATATATTAGTAAACTTAAATGAAAGATTAATAGATTTCTATGACTGGAACGATTCAGATGAATTAACTCATATTAGAAGAGTGCCGCTTTTCAAAGTTAATGACAAAACCTATTTTGATTTGCTTTATAAAAAGGTAAGAATTGATGAAGAACTTATGTTAACAATTAAAGAGAAGACTCAAATATTTACATCAAAAAATCTTGAAACAATTGACTATGCTGCATGCTTTACTAACAGTACTAATGCATTTATAGTTACATTTGACTCTAAAGGATTTACAGCACTAAAAAGCAAATTCCTAGTTAATGAAGAACTTGAAATAACAGATTTATCTTCTAAAATGAGAGAAACCATAATAAACTATAATATAATTAATAATAAAGTATCATTAAACAAAATGACTAGAGAAGAAAGTAGTAAATTAAAAGCAATAATTTCTGAATTAGAAAAAATAAAAGATGATAAAAAGAAAATAGATTACTTATATTACGAATGGTTTAATGAAAATGGAAATAATAACAACTATAATACATTACTAGAGTCATTATCAAAAGAATTCACTTTAAAACATAATGAGTTTTTAGAAATATTAAATCTCTTAACATTACAAAAATAATGTATATAAGAGATTTTTTTGTAAATAATAACACCAGAGGTGAACAAATGAAAAGAATAGTAATTATCCTATCGTGTGTATTTTTATTAGTCGGATGCTCTTTTACAAATAGTCCTAAAAAAGCAGTAGATGAATTATTCAAAAAATATCAATCATTAGATGAAGCAGTTTTAAATGATTTAGAGCTAACAAGTGAAAGCTCAGTGCTATCTGGAAGTGAACAAAGAAGTGAATATATGAAAGCGATGAAAATGCAATACTCTGATTTAAAATATGAAATAACTAATGAAGAAATAAATGGAGATGAAGCAGTAGTAACTGCTAAAATTAGTGTATATGATTTTTATAAAGTACAGAAACAAGCTAATGAATATTTAAATGCACATATGGATGAGTTTATGACAAATAATGCTTTTGATAACAACAAGTTTATGTCATATAAAATAAAACAGATGCAAGAAACATCTGAAAGAGTAGAATACACAATAAACATTGACTTAGAAAAAAAGGATAATGAATGGAAAGCAGATGCATTTGATAGAACTACTTTAGAAAAAATACATGGAACCTATAATTATGAACAAAACTAGGTTCTTTTTTTATATTTATAAACATAAATTAAAATGATGAAAAAGATATTATTTTTATTAGTTTTATTATTACCAATTAATTTATTTGCTTTAGAGAGTTATGTAGTAATGGATGGTGAAAGTGGTAGGGTTCTAGCTAGCTCGAATAAAGATGAGAAAATGTTAATTGCTAGCACGACTAAAATAATGACAACTATCGTGGCACTTGAAAATGCTGATACAACTAGTGTAGTATGCGCGAAAGATGAAATAAAAAGTGTTTATGGATCGATGATATATCTAGAAGAAAATGAGTGCATGACACTTTATGATTTGCTTGTTGGACTTATGCTTAGAAGTGGAAATGATGCCGCAATGGTAATAGCTACAAATACACTTGGATATGATAAGTTTATAGACAAGATGAACGAAACTGCTTCAAGAATTGGAATGAAGAATACACTTTTTGAAAACCCACATGGATTAGATGACGAAAGTAAAAATACTTCAACTGCATATGATTTGGCTTTACTTATGAGATACGCTATGGAGAATAAAGTCTTTAGAGAGATAACTAGCACTAAAAAGTTTACAACTTCTTCTAGCATAAAAACTCATCTTTGGCTAAATAAAAATAAGCTATTGAGTACATATAAATATGCAACAGGTGGTAAAATAGGGTACACTACTAAATCTGGACACATATTTGTATCTAGTAGTACAAAAGCAAGTGAAAACTTAATAGTAGTGACAATGAAAGATGAAGATCAATTTAATACACATAAGAATCTTTATGAAAAATACTATAAGACTTATGATAAATATAAAGTACTTGATAGATATACATTTTTACTTAGTGAAGACTATTACAAAGATTATCACTTATATATAAAGGAAGATGTAAATGTAATGCTTTCTAAGGAAGATAAGATTGATATAAAGTTTGAAATAATCAAAAAGAAAGAAGTAAAAAGTAAAGATGTAGTGGGTTATGCTAAAGTGTATGTTAATGATGAATATATAACTGAAGCTAAAATATATGCTCTTAAGAATGAAAATAAAGACATTTCTTTAAAAAGACGAATACTTAATTTGTTTAAAACGCACTAATACATATTTTAGTTGCGTTTAGTCTAGAAAGTGTTATAATAAATAACTGAATTAAGGAGGCTTAGTATGTTTGGTAAGAAAAAAGATAAACAAAAAAATGATTTGCAAAGTTTTAAAAGTGAAAAGTATCAAATGAAAGAAAGTTATAATGCCGAAAATTTGGTGGTTGCTAACCTAGAGTATATTTCAAGTAATGCATCGCCATATGGACCTGTGGTTAAGAAAACAACTCAAAAGTATATATTTGAAGTATTAAACGAAAACAATAAAGAAAGATATAGAGAAGTATTTACAGGGTTTATAGCTGATTCAGAAAGCCATTATTTTGATCTTCCATATGTTGTAAATATTACAGCGCTAGAAGAACAATTACCATCTGTTGCAAATAGTATTTCCAAATATGGGTTACTACTAGTTTTAAATGAAATTAATAACAATAATACAAGAAAATTAAAGAAATAAATAATAATTAATCTATTTAAATGATTACAAAAGTAGTTGAAATATACTACTTTTTTTGATAAGATAATATTGTCATACAATAGACAAGTAAAGAAAGGAGATGTTAGTTATGACAAGATTTGAAAAAAATGTATCAAGTTTAATGTCAAAAACTAGCATTTCTAATAAAGTGCAATATAAAGTCCTAGGGGGGGGGGCAAAATAAATTAAGAGAAACCCTTAGTGCTTTCGTATGCTTTAAAATAATCACATACTAATATCAGTATGTGTTTTTTGCTTGTCTAAAAATAAAGACAACTATAAACAAGTCAAGCAATTTTTAACAATTTTTATGAAATAGTTTGAAAAT